>JAJZOA010000273.1 GCA_021852225.1 Planctomycetota bacterium | reverse complement strand
AATAAAGCCCATGTATGTTGTCGACATGTCAGTCATAAAGCACACTCCTTGTTTCTCCTTGGCCGCATCGGCTTCATCCGGAGCGGGACCCTACGCTTTAACTGCCCCATCATTGTTTGTCCGGCCATCGAATCCGGTTTTAATCGCCGGTGATGCGGAACTCGCATCAAGTGACGCCGCAGCATCCGGCGAGGGCGCGGTATCCTGCGGAAGCACAATGCGAGCCAGTTCGCGGTACAGGGCAACGCGCTGCAACGTGTTGCGAACCGCCTGATCAGCCAGCAGATGGAAACGGTCTGAATCCATCTTTTCTACCATGGCAAAGCGCGTTTCATTTTGCATGTAATCCAGGGCGCTGCCGCGAAGAACCGTTGCATCTAACTGTAGCGGTGCTTTGCCCTGGTCCACTAGACGTGGATCGTAGCGGTACAATGGCCATACGCCGCTCTCCACAGCCCGCTTCTGCTGATCGGCACCCATTCGCAGATCATATCCATGGGCAATGCAATGGCTGTAAGCAATGATCAGAGATGGACCATGGAAAGAAGCGGCCTCGCTGAAGGCCTTAACGGTTTGATTGTCGTTGGCACCAAAAGCCACGCTGGCCACATAGGCGTGACGGTAGCTCATGGCCATAAGCCCCAGGTCTTTTTTGGCAGTGCCTTTGCCGGCGGAAGCATATTTTGCGGCCGCAGCCAATGGCGTACTCTTGGAACTTTGTCCGCCGGTGTTGGAATAAACTTCCGTGTCCAGCACCAGAACGTTGATATCAAAAGGCAGGCTTAATACATGATCCAGACCGCCGTAGTCAATATCGTAGGCCCACCCATCGCCGCCTACAATCCAGATGCTTTTATGGACAAGGTAATCGGCCAGTTGTGCCAGAACAACAGACGGATTGCCAGGAATGGTGGCCAGCGCTTGGCGAAGTGCTTTCACGCGCTGCCGCTGTTCCGCGATTTGCTGTTCGGTGGATTGCGGGCTGTCAAGCAACTGGTCAACAAGCTGACTGCCGAGCAAACCCCCCAATTCGGTGAGAAGTCTGCGGGCATGATTCATATGTTCAAGAACACCAAGGCGAATGCCCAGTCCGAATTCAGCATTGTCTTCAAAAAGAGAATTGCTCCAGGCCGGACCGCGGCCATCGCGATTTTTCGTATAGGGCGTCGTGGGCAGATTTCCCCCGTAAATCGATGAACAGCCGGTGGCATTGGCGATGATCAAACGGTCGCCAAACAATTGGCTAAGAAGTTTGATGTAAGGCGTTTCACCGCAGCCGGCACAGGCTCCGGAATATTCAAACAGAGGAAGTAGAAACTGGCTGGATTTGGCGTCAAGCCGGGTTATGCGGCTGCGGTCAACCTCCGGAATATTCAGGAAAAAGTCATAATTTAAGCGTTCCTGATCGCGCCGCTCGCGTTGGGGCATCAAGTTGATGGCTTTGTGCTTGGGATTGGTGCGGTCTTTGGCGGGGCATACCTGCACGCACAGCCCGCAACCGGTGCAATCTTCCGGCGCTACCTGCAATGTATAGGTAAGACCGCGCATATCCGGTGCTTTGTAGGGCACGCCAAGAAAACTTTCCGGCGCATTGGATGCTTGCGCGGCCTCATATACCTTGGCGCGAATGGCGGCATGTGGACAGACAAAAGCACACTTGTTGCATTGAATGCAGACTTCCGGTTCCCAGACGGGAATTTCTGCCGCAATATTGCGTTTTTCCCAGCGGGTTGTTCCGGTCGGCCAGGTGCCATCAACGGGGAAGGCGCTGACCGGCAGAAGGTCGCCTTTGCCGGCCATCATGACGCTCTGGACGCGCCGGGTAAAATCATCCATTCGTTCATCGGCGAAACCGGTTTGATGCAGTTGAGAAGTCGCCGTTTGCGGCACCCGAATCGCGTGGAGATTCTCCAGAGATTTATCGACGGCCTGAAAATTCCTTTTCACCACTTCTTCGCCACGTTTGGCGTAGGTTTTTTCAATTGAATGTTTGATGGCGGCTATAGCTTCGGGTCGCTCGAGCACACCGGAAATCGCGAAAAAGCAGGTCTGCATGACCGTATTGATGCGTCCGCCCATGCCGGCTTGGCGCGCGACTTTTCCCGCATCAATGGCATAGAGTTTCAAATGTCGTTCTATAATTGTGCGCTGAATCTCCACCGGCAACGCGCCCCACACATCTTCGGGCGCAAGCGGAGCATTTATCAGAAAAACGCCGCCATTTTCCGCAGCTTCCAGAATGTCCATCTTTTCCAGGAATTCAAATTGATGGCAAGCGATAAAATTCGCGCGGCGAATCAGATAGGGGGCCTTGATCGGTTCGGGTCCGAACCGCAGATGCGATATGGTCATGGCTCCTGATTTTTTTGAATCGTAGACAAAATAACCCTGCGCGTGAAGCGTGGTTTCATCACCAATGATCTTTATGGAGTTTTTATTTGCACCCACGGTTCCGTCGGCACCCAGGCCGAAAAACATCGCCTTGACCACCTTGGGCGATTCAATATCAAAATCGTTGTCCACAGCCAAAGACAAATGGGTGACATCGTCGTTAATGCCAACGGTGAAGCGCCGCAACGGATGTTCCTTTGCCAGTTCATCCAGTACCGCTTTGACCATGGCGGGGGTGAATTCCTTGCTCGAAAGCCCATATCGACCGCCGATCACCTCTGGCATATTGCCCATTGGCAGATCGAAGCTTTGCGCAGCCTCGTGCAGAGCAGCCACAACATCCTGATTAAGCGGCTCGCCAACAGCGCCGGGTTCCTTGGTTCGATCCAGCACCGCGATGCGTTTTGTAGAAGCGGGAAGCGCCGCCACGAATTGATCCACCACAAAGGGACGATAAAGCCGGACCAGCACACAACCAACTTTGGCACCGCGTTCCGCCAGATACCGAACAGTTTCGGCTGCGGTCTGGGCTCCGCTGCCCATCGCGACTACAACGCGATCGGCCCGGGGATCGCCTGCATATTCATAAGCCTGATAGGATCGGCCTGTAAGCTCCGCAAAACGCTTCATCTCTTCAGGAATAATGGCTGAGAGTTGATTATAAAAAGTATTGCACGCCTCACGCGCCTGAAAAAAGGTATCCGGATTTTGTGCCGTACCGCGTAATACGGGCTTGTCCGGTGTAAGCGCCCGATTGCGATGCGCATCCACCCATTCTTGACGAACGATGCCCCTGAGGTCTTCATCGGCGAGCATCTGGACGCGATTGAGTTCATGCGAAGTCCGGAATCCGTCAAAAAAATGAACGAACGGAATTCGTGAACGGAGCGTGCACGCGGTACTGATTGCCGCCAGATCGTGTGCTTCCTGAACACTTGTTCCGCCTAAAATGGCAAAGCCGGTCTGGCGGCAGGCCATAATGTCCGAATGATCCCCAAAAATCGAAAGTCCATGGGTCGCAAGGCTGCGCGCCGCCACGTGCATGACAAAGCTGGTAAGTTCGCCGGCTATTTTGTACATATTGGGAATCATCAAAAGCAGACCCTGCGAAGCGGTGAATGTGGTGCAAATGGCACCGGCGCTTAAGCCGCCATGGACGGCGCCGATGGCACCGCCTTCACTTTGCATTTCCACCACAGTGGGGATTCCTCCCCATATATTCGTGCGGTGGCGCGTGGCCCAGTCATCGGCCAGTTCTCCCATGTTGCTGGAAGGGGTAATCGGATAAATGGCCGCCAATTCACTTGTGCGAAACGCGACGCTTGCCGCAGCTTCATTGCCATCAATGGTGATGCTCTTTTGATTCAGTCTAATTGTCATATAATTCCTTTGCCAATAAATGGATTTTCCGCTTGTGCAGTTTCACACATATTTGTCCAGGTTCGCGAAGCGTCAGGGTGATGCCACGGATTCCAGGGAAGTGCCTGCCTGGAATAATATGGTCCCTTGTGAACCAGACCTTCAAAAAGATGATTCGCCAATGCGCGAACCATGGGCTTCACGGTGTGGCTTAAACGCGAGCCAATTTCCAGGCTTGCCGCGCCTATGGCCAGAACAAAGGCCGGCGGCACATTGCCGAAGACCTTGTCACATAATGCCATCAGTTGCTCCGGCGTTTCGTGGTGCCCAAGGCGACCAGGGTGTTCTTCATGCCGGTCGGGTTGCACACGGACAGCATCCAGGAATCCCACAGGCACCATCACGCTCGCATCGATAAAAATGACACATTTTGAACGACTGATATTCTCCGCAAGTTCCGGCAAAAGCTGCATCACGGCCAGCGCCACAACGCCCGGCGTATGTTCCATTGCCAGACGATTCGCGAGAAGCTTGGCCACAACCGGACCGACGCCATCATCACTGCGCAAGGTGTTGCCAAAACCGATGACCAGGGTATCGTGCGGTTCATTGGGTTTAGTCGCGTGAGAGTACATCGAACACCTCGCCGTCGGGACCTTTTAATTCCACGCGCAATGGCATTTGTCCCAATGCATGGGTGGAACAACTGAGGCATGGGTCGAAGCAGCGAATCACCGCCTCCACCCGGTTGAGCATTCCTTCCTGCAGTTTGCGGCCATCAATAAATCGCTCGGCCACCTGCCTGACCCCCCGGTTCATCGCCAGATTGTTATGCCCTGTCGCGATAATCATATTGGCCCATGTCATAAGGCCATTTTTATCGATTTTGTAATGATGGATAAGCGTGCCGCGCGGAGCCTCGGACATACCGACGCCTTCAAAACGGTTGGGCCGCGCGCGCGCCCGGACATGTTCATCAAGAATATCGGGTTCTTCCAGCAGTTCCCTGATTTTTTCAATTCCATATAGAATTTCCACAAGGCGTGCCCAGTGATAATGAAAGCTGCTTTGCGGAGCGCGTCCCAATCGGCTGCGAAACAGTCCGAGTTCCCGATCCGCCAGCGGTGTGCCGCAACGTTCGGCCACCACAAGCCGCGCCAGCGGACCCACACGATATATTCCTTCCGGATAGCCGCGCGGCTTGAAATAGGGAAATTTAAGATAGGTGTAATTTTCCACCGCTTCACCAATGAAATTCGGATAATCATGAGGATGGGCCAGTTCCGCGACCGGCCGGGCATGTTCATCGACAAAGCGCAGGGGGCCATCATAATGTTCAAGTGTGCCTTCTTCGTTGACCAGTCCGGCAAAAAGAGTGGGAAAATTGGCGAAGACATCGGCTTCCGCCGGGTAGTTATCCTGCACGGCGTGAAAACATTCCAGCCCCCGGCCAATACGTTCCAGAGCGTCGGGAATGGTGGCCAGAATCGTGTCGCGATCTTGCGAGCTTAAAGGTGTGCTCACGCCGCCGGGCACCACCCATGCGGGGTGAATTTTCTTTCCCCCAAGCAATCCGATAATTTCCTGACCGAACTTCCGCACCATAATGCCGTCGCGCGCGAATTCCGGGTGCGAACCGACCAGACCGAAAATATTTCGGGTGGCTGGGTCACCGTCCATACCATAAATCAGGTCTGGACTGGAAAGATGAAAAAATGAAAGCGCGTGGCTCTGCACCATTTGTGCCAAATTCATAATACGGCGCAGCTTGATGGCGGTGGGGGGCAATTCAACGGCTAGAATATCATCGCAGGCCTTGGAAGAGGCCATCAAGTGACTGACCGGACATATACCGCAGATACGTGCCATAATGCCGGGCATTTCCGGCAATGGCCGTCCCTGAACGAAAGTTTCAAATCCGCGGAATTGTGTGACATGAAACTGCGCGTCGCGAACTTTACCTTCGTCATTGAGTTCTATGGTAATTTGGGCGTGTCCCTCAATGCGTGTCACCCCTTTTATTTTAATTGTCTGTCCCATGATGATATCCTTTGTAACTTTCATATATTTGGTTATTTACCAAAGCGCGTGACGGTACTGCTTTCCGGTTTGCGGCCCGCCAACAATTCTGTCAGTACGTACCAGATGGCATCGGCCGGAGGCGGGCAACCGGGCACATACGAATCCACGGTTATGACTTCATGAAGTGGAACGGCATGAGGGCGAAGCGGCGGCACCACCTTAAGTGGCAGGCGGGCCATGCGCTGCGCGGGTTCAGCGGGGGAAGAAGCCTTTTCCACATACGCTGCGGTAAGCAGCGTCTCCGGTTTCCATCCATTGCGCATGCCCGGCACATTGGCGGTTACGGCACAATCACCCATTGAAATAACCAGTTTACTGCGCTGGCGGATCAGCAGAGCTTTGTGGAAATCCTCTTCACTGCTGACGGCGCCTTCCACCAGCGTCACATCCACATTCAATGGAAATTCCTTCGGGTCTACCACCGGCGAATAGACCACCTCCACCAGCGACGCCAGCGTGATAAGCCTCTCGTCCAAATCCATGAAACTCATGTGGCAGCCCGAGCAGCCATCCAGCCATACCGTTGCGATTCTGGGTTTATTGTTCGCCGTGGTCATTTATCGACCTCCCGCATAAGGGTTAAATATGGTAGAAATTCATGTTTTTTTATCATTTCGCCAATAGCTGTTCCGCGGTGCGTCAGGGCACCAGTCGGGCATACGTTCACACATTTGCCGCAGCTGGTGCAGGTTTCGCTTTCGCCCCATGGTTCATCAAGGTCATTAATGATGGCGGCGGAAATGCCGCGGCCCTTGACATCTTTGGTGTGGGCACCTTCAATTTCGCCGCACACCCGCACGCAACGTGTGCACAGGATGCAACGGTTCTGATCCAGGCGGAAAAAGTCGTGTGAATTATCGACCGCAAGTTTGGGAAACCGGTAGGGCAGGTGCACATGGTCCACACCAAGCTGCGATGCCATGGTCTGAAGTTCGCAGTGCCCATTGCTTACGCACACACTGCACACATGATTTCTTTCCGCCAGAAGCATTTCAACAATCATCTGGCGATATTTGTGCAGGCGCGGTGTATGAGTGCGCACCACCATGCCTTCGGCGCATTGGGTCGCGCAGGCGGCGAACAGTTTTGTCGAGCCTTCCACTTCCACCATGCACAAGCGGCAACCTCCCCAAAGGGTCAGTCCTTCCAGCCAGCATAGCGTTGGAATCGCGATCGCGTGCTCGCGCGCCACTTCCAGTAAAGACTGTCCGGTGCGGCAACTGACCGCATTGTCATCTATGGTCAGTGTAATGGACTCAACAGAAACAGATTTAGCCCGATTCATGATACCACCTCCAGAGCCACGGTTGTGCCAACGGCAACGGAATCGGCGTTTTGAACGGCACGCGCCGCCTCGCCTTTTTTTATAAGGTCCAGGTAATCGTCTTCGAAGTGCCGCAATGTGCTGAGCACCGGGTTTGGGGCCGACTGCCCCAGACCGCACAAACTTGTATTTTTCACCATGTCGCAAAGCTCTTTAAGCAGCGCCAGGTCGGTGTGAGTGCCGTGTCCTTCATAAATACGATCGAGCAGGCGGTGCATCTGCCAGGTCCCCACACGGCAGGGCACGCATTTGCCGCAGCTTTCGGTCATGCAGAATTCCATGAAGAACCGCGCAACATCCACCATGTTGCTGGTCTCATCCATCACAATCATGCCGCCCGAGCCCATGATGGAGCCGATTTTCGCCAGGGATTCGTAATCCAGTTTAATATCCAGATCGCGTGCTGAAATACATCCGCCTGATGGCCCGCCGGTCTGCATCGCCTTAAAGGCTTTGCCGTCCGGAATCCCGCCGCCAAGGTCAAACACAATTTCCCGCAGCGTGATGCCCATCGGTACTTCAATAAGGCCTGTGTTGCGAATCTTTCCGGTAATGGCGAATATTTTCGTCCCTTTGCTTTTCTCTGTTCCGATGGACGAAAACCACCCCGCCCCTTCACGGATTATTGGCGCGATCGTGCCGTAGGTTTCAACGTTGTTAATCAGGGTGGGGCAGCCAAATAAGCCGGAATTCGCCGGATAGGGTGGTCTGGGGCGTGGCAATCCGCGGTTGCCTTCCACGCTGGCAATAAGCGCGGTTTCTTCGCCGCATACAAAAGCCCCGGCCCCCAGACGAATTTCCACGGTGAAATTAAATCGCGTGCCAAATATCCCATTCCCCAGCAGTTCATGGCGCATCGCCTGATTAATCGCCTTAGTCAGACGTTTAACTGCCAGAGGATATTCCGCCCGCACGTAGATCACGCCATGATCTGCGCCTACGGCGTATGCCGCAATCGCCATTCCCTCCAGCACGCGGTGCGGATCCCCTTCCATCACACTGCGGTCCATAAACGCGCCAGGGTCGCCCTCATCACCATTGCAGATCACATATTTTTGTGCTCCGCCGGCTTTGGCCACGGTGCTCCATTTTAGCCCCGTTGGAAATCCGGCGCCACCGCGGCCGCGCAATCCGCTGGC
>JAJZOA010000315.1 GCA_021852225.1 Planctomycetota bacterium | reverse complement strand
CTTACTGGCGGCAGCAACTTAACTACGGCAAAGCCGAAGCGATGCTGGAACGCAAATGGCCGGAAAAATATAATGGTATGGGACATATTGCCTGGCATGGAAGGCTTTATGGCCGGGGAATATGGCAGTTTCTTAACTGGGGCCGACGGAAAATTTACCATGGTTCATGGGGTAGTGCGCTATTCCAGTCGGTTTACCATGGAAACCCGGGCGTACTCATGTCGCTGGCCATGATGCCGGAATGGTATCTGATGGTTTTGGCGCTAAGCGTGATATTCATGGCCGGCTTTTACTGGCATCCAATTTTTCTGGGACTGATGCTGGTGGCCGCCGCCGGGGCCACGGTGACTCAGGCGGTGATCGGCGCGATGTACAGTCCGTTCAGCGAAATCCCCCGGACCGGCAGCGAATTGTTTAAATTGCGTCTGCTGACGATGTGGTGCTATCTGATTCAACCGGTCGCCCGCTTAAGCGGGCGACTTTCCCGCGGATTGAACCCCTGGCGCATGCGATTTCCGCGCGGCCTGGATATTCCAATACCGCGTGAATTTGCGATCTGGTCGGAACGCTGGCGAAGCACGGATGACCGGTTGACGGAAATTGAAGCCTATCTGAAGACTGAAGGCCTGTGCGTACAGCGCGGCGGTGATTTTGACCGCTGGGACCTTTCGCTGCGCAGCGGTGTGTTTGGTTCGATTCGTCTGCGCATGGCGATTGAGGAACATGGTTCCGGTAAACAACTCGTGCGCCTGCGAACGTGGCCAGTGTTTCCGCAGCTTTATCTGGTCATTATCTGCGTTCTGGCGGTGCTGGGCCTGTTTGATCTGTTCGCCAAAGGCTGGCCGGGAGCGATTCCCATGCTTATTCTTGCAGCGCTGATGATGCTGCGCGGAAGTATGGATGCCGGCGGCGCCCTGTCCATGATTTTCATGTTTGTCGGCCGTCAGCGCGAGGGAGAATGTGAAGTCAGGAGCAGCCGATGAATGCGCCAGCGGAAGATTCTCCATCGGCCGGCCGCCCGGCCGCGCACAATCCGCATCGCGCCGGATCTCTGGTGACAGCCGCCAGGCTTCTGAAAATGTGTATGCCCGGAGAGCGAACCGGCACGCTGACAGGCATGGCTCTGATGTTATGTGGTTCGCTGGTGGGACTCCTTCAGCCATGGCCGATGAAATTCATCATTGACAGTGTGACATCAAAAACGGCACCGCCGGAATTTTTGTCACGAACGCAACATTTTATTGCGGCGATCATTCCCATCGGAACCGGAAAATCGGGATTGATTACAGTTTTGTGCATTGCATTGGTGCTGATCAGCCTTCTGGCGGCGGGAATCAGCGTATTAAGCACTTGGATGCTGATTTCCGCGGGCCTGCGGATGGTGTTCAAACTGCGCTGCCGCGTATTTGAACATATTCAACGAATGGAACTGGGCTTTCACGATGCAACCACCGTGGGCGATTCGCTTTACCGCGTCACCTGGGACACATATTCAGTTCAGAGCCTTTTTAATGAAGGGCTGGTGCCCGGTGTATCGGCGGCGGTCACACTGGTGGGCATTTCCGTGGTGATGGTCAGTCAGGATTGGAGCATCGGCATTGTGGCACTGATCGTTGGAATGCTGCTCCTGATAATGGTACGGCGACTGGAAAAGCCCACCACCGATTTCGCCACCCGCGTGCATGAAAATGAAAGCCTGGTCAGCACCCGTGTCCAGCAGACGCTGACGGGAATTCGGGCGGTGCAGGCATTCGGCGGGGAGGCACATGAAGCCGGCCATTTCGCACAAGATGCCCGCCGCAGCCTGCTGGCGAGCCTGCGGCTAACAGTGCTTCAGACCGCATCACAAAGCGGAGTAGCGCTGCTGCTGGCGGCGGGAACCGCGACGGTCATTTGGCTGGCGGCGGAACGTGTCATTCATGGCCAATTGACGCCGGGGGATGTCGTCCTGCTGGCCGGATATACCGCCCTGCTTTTCAAGCCGCTGGAAACGCTGTCCTATACCGTATCATCCATTCAGGGATCGGTGGCCGGTGCACACCGCGTTTTCAAAATTCTTGACCGGAGTTCAGCCATATCCGACTCTCCGTCGGCCCGGCCGCTGACAGCACCGGCACGCGGCGAAATTCATTTTAAGGAAGTCACCTTTGGCTATCGGCCGGACTCGACGGTTCTGGCTGGCATCGACCTGATCATTCCGGCGGGAACCTCTCTGGCACTTGTGGGCGCATCGGGTGCGGGCAAAAGCACATTGGCGGCATTAATTCCACGTTTTTATGACCCGCAAATCGGCACGATTCTACTGGATGGCCAACCGCTGAAGAATATTACACTGCAAACACTGCGAGAGCAGATTACCATCGTGCCGCAGGAACCGGTTCTATTTGATGTAAGCGTCCGCGAAAATATTGCCTATTCGCAACCCAGCGCCACGATTGAACAGGTCCATGCCGCGGCCCGCGCCGCAGGGGCCTGGGATTTTATCAGCCGGATGCCGTTGGGGTTCGAAACACCCATCGGCGAACGCGGCGTAATGCTTTCGGGTGGCCAGCGGCAACGGCTTTCACTGGCGCGGGCATTCCTTAAGAATGCCCCTGTCATTATTCTGGATGAACCGACCACCGGTCTGGACGCGCAGACCGAAGCCGACCTGCTAACCACCATGCGCACGCTGATGTCCGGCCGAACCACTGTGGTTATTTCTCATCACCTTGGCACGGTGCGGCATGTGGATAAAATTGTGGTGCTGGAACAGGGAAAAATTCGGGAATCAGGTACGCATGAGCAGTTGCTGGCGGGAAAGGGGCTTTACCGCACGCTGCATAACCTGCAATTCCCGCCTGACGTTCCGGCGGCAGGAGAACCATGAATCCAGCGAACGACATGACTCCCCCCCGCCCCAACGCCTGGGAAGGCGGCCAACTGCCCGTCGGCGTCACGCTGGGCGACAACACGGTGGTGAACGGAAAGGCGGCCTTCCGCCGGGTTGCCTCGCGGCAACCCGATGCGCTGGTTATCGGGGCAAATGCCACGATGGATGGCGTGCAGTTTTCAATTGGACCCGGTGCCCGCATACGCATAGGCGATTACTGCTGCTTCACCAGTGCGGTACTGATGGCGGAAGAATATATATGCATAGGAAGCTATGTATTAATCGGGTGGAACACGGTCATCGCCGACAGCGACTTTCACCCCATCGAGCCGGCTCTGCGCATTGCCGATGCGGTAGCCTGCTCGCCCGCGGGGGCGGGCAATCCGCGTCCGCCGGTACGCCGCGCGCCGGTCATAATAGAGGATGATGTCTGGATCGGGCCGAATTGTGCTATTTTCAAGGGCGTCCGCATAGGTCGTGGCGCATGGATCGGCCCGGGCAGCGTGGTCACGCGTGACGTGGCCGCGGGCGCTTGCGTCGCGGGGAACCCTGCCAAAGCGGTGGATACGCCATGACCGCACGCACACTTCCATGGGACTGGCATCCGGGCGTTATTCCGGAAAACGTGGAATTGCGAACCGGCGCATATCTTGAAACCACCTACAGCTTTCAGTTTTACCGCAGCCGTCTGCCCGTTGGCATGATTCTAGGCGCGAATTCATCCGCGTATATGGGCTGCATGTTTGATCTGGGCACCAAGGCCTGTTTTCAAACCGGCGAAAATACGCTGCTCAACGGGTTATGGCTTATTTGCGACCAGCGCGTAACCATTGGCGATTCCTGTCTCCTGTCCTGGAACGTGGTTATTATGGATACCTACCGCGCCTCGCCCCGGTCGGACCGGCGACGCGCCATGTTGCGCCAGTTCGCCGGCACGCGGTCACCGGAGGCATTCGCTGGACAGGCGACGAAAGCGGTTACCATCGGCAACAATGTGTGGATTGGGTTCGATTGCTGCATTCTGCCCGGCACAACCATTGGCGACGGGACCATTATTGGGGCCAGGTCCGTGGTGGGCGGGCAGGTGCCACCAAACTGCATTTTTGCGGGAAATCCGGCAAAATTCATTCGTTCCATCGCCCCCGCAAACGCGCCGGCCGAACAACAGGAGAATTACCATGACTGACCCATTGCGCCCGCGACCGCGCATCATTGTGTGTGGCATTTTGTTCTGGTATCCACTGGCCGGAGTAACCTGGCAATTTCTGCATTTTATGCTGGGCCTGCGCCAACTGGGGTTTGATCCCTGGTACGTGGAAGATTCCGCCCGCTGGGTTTACAGCCCGACACTCGGCGACAGCACACCGGATGCCGACGCCAACATTGCCGCCATCGTACCGATTCTCAAGGAACACGGCCTGGCCGACAGATGGATTTTCCGCGGTCATTACGAAGGTGGAAAATGTTACGGTCAAACCGAACAGCGGCTGGCGGAGTTGTATAAAACCGCGGACATTATTCTTAACGTCACGGGTGCGCAGGAACTTCGCACGGAACATCTGGATTGCCCCATCCGGGTGTATCTGGAAACCGACCCGGTCGTTTCTCAGATTCAGATCGCACAGGGTAACGAAAATGTGATTGCAGCGCTGGATGCACATACGCATCATTTCACTTATGGTGAAAACCTGGGATGCCCGGATTGCCGACTGCCGACCGGGCGCTACAAGTGGCATTCCACGCGCCAGCCTGTGGTGCTGGACTTCTGGAACAGCCAGCCCTCCGAAGCTGGAGAATCGTTTAATACAATCGCCACCTGGCGGAACAAAGGTCGGGACATTGAATATGCCGGCGAAACCTATTACTGGTCCAAGGACCGCGAATTCTTAAAATTTCTTCAGGCCCCGCAAATCACCGGTGCCGCATTTGAAATCGCCGCCGGTGTGGATGAACCAACCCGCCGCCTTCTGACGGATCACGGCTGGACGTTGCGGGATCCGGTCCATCTTTCACGGGATATGGCCCGTTACCGCGATTATATTCGGGGATCGCGTGGAGAATTCAGCGTGGCCAAGGATCAGAATATCCGGCTGCGCAGCGGCTGGTTTTCGGACCGCAGTGCCTGCTACCTGGCGGCAGGCCGGCCCGTCATCAATCAACAGACCGGGTTTGGCAATCACCTGCCGACAGGTCGGGGGCTGTTTGCATTTGAAACCATGGAGGATATTGCGCATGCGGTTGCTGAAATTCGGCGCGATTACGCCGGCAACTGCCGTGCCGCAAGGGACATAGCAGAAGAATATTTTTCCGCGCCTAAGGTTCTAGCCAAAGTCATGCGGCAGATTGGAGTTTAACCGAAGTGCATGCAGGTTCAGCGCCTCAACTTATCGTGAATGCGGACGATTTCGGCCTTAGCTCATTGACCAATGCCGGCATTATGAAATGCCGCCGCGACGGAATTCTGACCAGCGCCAGCCTGATGGTCCGATCACCGGCGGCACTGGAAGCTGTTGAGCTTTGGCGAGACGACGGCCATTTGAGCCTCGGCCTGCATGTGGAGCTGGGCGAATGGATATTTTCCCACGGCGAATGGAAAACAATTTATGAAGTTGTTCCCACACATGACCCGACATCAGTGCGCGACGAAATTTGCCGGCAACTGGATCGATTCCGTCAGTTAACCGGCACCAATCCGACCCACCTGGATTCACATCAGCACGTGCACAAAGGTCCGGCGGCGGGCGCTGAAATGCAACGGCTGGCAAGAGAACTCGGTGTGGTGCTGCGCGGTGCCGACCCGTACGTCCGGTTCTGGGGCGCGTTTTTTGGACAAAATGAATATCTGGAACCGACGCCGGAGAATATCAGCGTGAAGGGAATGGTGTGGATTCTGCAAAAGCTTGACCAGGGCGTGACCGAATTGAGCTGTCATCCGGGACTGGATCTGACAATAAAATCCCAGTATCGCGAGGAACGATTAACTGAAGTTCGGACGCTTTGCGATCCGGCAGTACGCAACGCCATCATGGCTCGTGGCATAAGGCTGATCGGTTTTGGCGATCTGTCTATGCCAAGGACCGGCGTATAAACAAAAGGAGTCCGGACCTGCGCGGTCCGGCCCCTTCTGGATGAATAGCTGTTAAATTGTGTTGCAGCGGTGGGGCACAGCCTTACTGATAATAATTGAAAATCCAACTGCGTCCGACCGACATATCACCAATATTTTTCCAATTGACGGAACCGTCGTTTTTCAAGATATTTCCACCATCCGGCTTGCCGTTGTTGCCGCTTACGTGATTGGATGTAGGCATGTTATATGGCCAGTTCCAATTGCCAGCCAGATTGGCGGTGATATCCGAAGCCAGAATTGTATTCGGGCTGTCGTTGACAATTTGGGTGTACTGAATATTCGGATTGGTCAGAGCATTTGGCGAAAACGGATTGCCCGGCTGCTGCTGATACCAGTAGGAATAGCCATAATAAATGCTCCACCAACTGATTGGAGCGCCAGATTCCACTTCCGTCGGGAGATACAGGTTGTAATGGGCCATGGCCGGTCCGAAAAAGCCCGGCTGCGTGCAGTACAACATAGTGGAATTGGTGAGGATGCCGTTGGTGTACAGCGCTCCGAAACTGCCCGGGATCGGCTGGAAGGTTTTGGTGTAACCTGCCACGACCGGACCAAAAGTGAAAATGGAATTCTTCATATTAACCGGATATTGGTTCTGGTTTTCGTCGGCATAAATGTGCATACATTGACCGATCGACCGGAGATTGGATGCACAGTCAACCCGATTGGCCAGTGAACGAGCCTGACTTAAACTCGGAAGCAGCAGCGAAATCAGAAGTGCGATGATACTGATAACGACCAGAAGTTCCATCAGCGTGAAGCCTTGCGGTGCTGTAACTCTCTTAATACCTGCCATGACTGCTCCTGATTTTAGAACCGAACCTCCGAAACATTCCGCGGAAAAGCAACTTCCACGGATTGAAGGACGGACATTTTTAATCTGATCGCGGCCGTTGCGAAGTGATGCCTGGCAGCGATATTCAAGAAGAGCCGAATTTGGCTCCGCACAAACTATCGGCAGCTGTTTGGCACGGGCAATATGATTTCATTGGCTAAATTGCCTGTTTCAACGCCCCATATTTCCGCGACTGATAAAAATCATTTCACGGCACTGCGCGTGGCGGCGGCGGCCGATTTACTGGAAATGAATCGCTGATTGAATTGGGATTATTTTTTTCGCGCGACAGAAAAGATTCTGCCCGGTGTACGCCCCGGCCAGCGCCCTTGGCATATAAAGTCCGATAATACACCGTTTCAATGGGTATCTGTCTATAAAGAACTGTAATCGCAGTTATTGCGGTTCACCGAATATAATCTCTTGTTACGGTCCGCTTGCGTCAGGCGCGGACCGGATGCGAAAAGGGAAAGGCTTATGGTCGGCAGAAACTTGCATATAGGTGATCGCGTATACGCCCCGTGGAACCGGGAGCGGTTATTCCCGGCGCGCATCACTTTTCTGGCAAATGGAACCGCCTATTTCGCCTATCAGGACGGCGAAACAGATCGCATGCCGGCGCGTCGCCTTCAGCCTTCCAATAAAGTGTTCCTGATAGAATCCGTTTCCCGCAAACCCACCGAAAAGTATTGGTCGGAAGGTCGGTTGCTCGGTGAATTTCTCCGCATGATCGGCGCAAGACCGCTCTATTCGTTTATCCGCACCAAACTGGAACTTGGACATTTCCTGAGGCTGGCACGCCTTTCGACCAGTCGCCACATTCACCTTTCCATGCACGGTTTGCAGCGAAAACTGGTGCTTCAACTGGAAGAAGTTGACGTTGATGAAGTCATTTCTCTGGCTGGAGACCTGCGCGGGAAGACAGTTTTCTCTTCCAGTTGTCTGACCGGTAATGACGCCTTCGGGGAAGCCTTTGTCCGCGGCACCGGAGCGGACGCATTTATCAGTCCGCGGAGGGAAATTCGCTGGGCCGATGCCGCTCTGGTAAGCCAGCTATTTTACAAAAAACTGTTCTGCGACGGCGTGACCGCCTACGTCGCCTATCGGTACGTCCGGAATATGTATCCAAAACATGCGGACCTGAGATTTTTCAAGCCCTGACCCCACCGCCGCGGCAGCGCGCGAGTTCACTTTATGCGATGGACGCCGCCCCCTGAATTATTTGATGCGTACCTTCACCAGACGCTGCGCTGTAAAGACTTGCCCGGTCAAAGCGTCGGTAAATGCAACCTTAAACGTTATTTGCCGGTGTGACGGCGGCAGTTTCCACGGGCAATCAAACGCAAATGCATTTATGCCGAACATGCCATACCAGTCTTTCTTTGATTCCATGGGTGTAAACACCCACCGGCCGACGCGTTCCCGCCCGGCCGGTGCCGCCAGGTCAAACGCTTCAAGGACAAATTGTCCCGTCGCGGGCAGCGCCATCCCACCGGCCATGCCAGTGCGCACAAAAATGCGGAATCCGCGGAGTGTGGG
>JAJZOA010000205.1 GCA_021852225.1 Planctomycetota bacterium | reverse complement strand
TACATTCGCATATTTGGCTATGTGCCGTGCCGGACGCTTCAGTGATCGAAAAAGTGCGTTCAAAGACCCGCGGTCATGCAGGGAAACAGCCCATTGGCAGGCCGCGGTTAACACCCGCCAGTGCTCCATTTTATAAATCCGCCGATGGAGGAGGTGTCTGGCCAGGCCCGGTTCGCAGTGGGCCAGACGCGCCAGGGCATAAACTTTAATTCGCGGCGAATCTGTTGGGTCGCAAATAATGTCAGTCAACAAATGAAGCCGGATAGAACTGTTCGTTCCCACAAGGGCCGCAAGTTGCCGATCCGCCCGGATTCTTTGACGATAAGGGTTGGCCGCATTCGCCAGTCTGTGTGCAAGGCGCCCAATCCGTATGCCCCGTCCGGTCGGCGTATCCGGATTCTGCGCACAGGAGCCAGCGATGGCCAGCAGCAGTGCGAACCACACCGCCAGACCGACGCGCCAAATGCTCCGTCGGCGGCTTGCTACCGGCTCGCCAACTTGACCGCCCGAAACGGCTATCCAATATTTTTTCCATGACACTTTCATAAACCGGGCATATTCGGCGAAAATAGGATATTGTCAAACATCGGCGGCGACGAAAAACACGCGCCGGCGGCCCTGGGCTTTTTTGGCATGATGAAACTTCTGCTGGATCATATCAATGTCATTCTCCCCGCGGGGGCGACGCTCCTGTTGGCCGCGGTGTTTTCATGCAGTGAAACAGCCATTTTTTCGCTGACACGGGCGGATATTCTTTATTTTCGAAAAAGCCGCAGCCGCCGCGAAGCCACCGTGGCCCGCCTGCGGGATATGGGCCGGTCCCTGTTAATTGTCATTTTGTTGTTTAACATGGCCTGTACCACCCTGGTATTTATTTTCAGCAGCGTCCTGCTCGCCTCCATTGCCCGGCGGTCCGGCGGCGCTGTGGCTCTGGCTTGTGCGCCAGCACCACTTCTGCTGGTGGCCTATGTCGGCGAAGTAATGCCGAAAATGATCGGCCGCACATTCAACCGTTCCTTGGCACCTGTTTTTGCCGCGTTGCTGCTGCCGCTGGTTCGGACTCTTTTACCGGCGGTCTCGGTGCTTCAAAAACTGGTAATTCTGCCGGCGGCCCGGTTGATTGGTCGACCGCAAAGCCCGGAAGGGCTGTCGCTGGGTGAATTACGTGAACTTCTGGCGCTTTCCCAGACAGAGGGAATGATTGATGTGGGTGAAAATCAGTTGATCGAACGTGTGCTGAGGTTGGGCGAATTGCGCGTGCGCCATGTCATGGTGCCGCGCGTGAATATGGTCGGCTTTGATATTGGTCGCCCCATCGAAGATTTGCGCGAACTGTTCCTGCGGACGCATTTATCCAAAATTCCTGTTTATGACCGGCAGATAGACAGTATATTGGGCGTGGTGTATGCCAAGGCTCTGCTTCTGGAAAAGCCCGCTTCAACCGTTGCGCTTAAAGCACTGCTCAAGCCGGTGCAATTTGTTCCCGAGCTTCAATCCGTCGGACGCCTGCTGAACACCTTTCGCGACAACCATATCCAGATGGCAATTGTGGTCGATGAGTTTGGTGGAGTGGCCGGACTGGTATCCATTGAAGATGTTGTGGAACAATTGATCGGCGAAATTTCAGAACCCGGTGACCCGGTGAACGAAAGGCTGGAACCAGCCGGGCCGGACGAATGGACCGCATCGGGGGATGTATCCTTGCTGGATTGTGCTGAACTGCTGAGCGGACGAAATGCCTCCCGGCGGGCGGCGACCCTCGGTGGGCTGATTTACGCCGAACTCGGCCGCGTTCCCAGACCCGGGGATTCGGTGCGGCTGCCCAATGTCCGGCTTACGGTGGAAACCATGCGCGGCCCGCGCGTCGGCCGGGTGCGAATATGCGTGGCGGATAAGGCAGAGACGCTTTCCGCAACCGCCGGTTCGCCACCGGAAGATCATCCGGATTCAGGTGTGGGCAAACCCGGGAGCCTGCAATGAATTGCGTGATCAGCATGATGAGGGTCTCCTCCGCGGCGTTGCCTCCCTGGCTGCCATGGCTGCTCGTCGCGGCCGTGGGACTTTTTGGGTCCATGATTTTCAGCGGCATGGAAACGGGTTTTTATGTGCTTTCGCGCCCGCGGCTGCAGCTTCGCGGCTGGAAAAAGGATCCTGCGGCCCTGCGGCTGAACCAATGGATAAAAAAGCCCGCCGGCCCGCTGGCCGGACTGCTGATATGGCAGAATATCTGCAATTTCATGGTGTCGGCGGGCGTCGCCGAACTTATCCGCCAGCGACAATATTCCCCCACGGTTCAAACGCTTTTGTCGGCGCTGATCGTGCTGCCGCTGATGCTGATCTTTGCTGAAATTCTGCCCAAGGATCTGTTTTTAACCCATGCCGATGATTGGACCTATCGGCTTTCCCGGCTTTTGAGCTGGTCGCTTATGGTGATCACCGTGCTGCCGGTTCTGCCGCTGCTGCGAGTGCTGGATTTCCTGACACGTCGCGTCATCGGCCACATGCTTGAATCACCGCAGGTGGACCCGCCGCCGAGGTTGCTGGCCTTTACAGCTGAACCGACGGCAACCGGTGTGCTGACTGACACGCAGCAGGACCTGATTCAACGCGGTCTGCGTATAGCCCATATTCATGTGCGGGAGGTGATGATGCCATGGAACCGCGTCATCGGCGTGCCGGTGAATATCAGCCGCCGCGGTTTCGAGGCCATGGTGCGGCACTACCATGTGTCGCGCATGCCAGTGCTGGGGCGGTCGGCCCAGGATGTGCTGGGACTTGTGGATGTGATAGATGCCATCGGAAGCAGTGGCGAACTGCAATTGCGCCAGCATTTAAAACCGGCGCTGACGCTGCTTGGCGAACAATCCGTACGCACCGCAATTCGGCTGATGCAGGCTGCTCGCCAAACAATAGCGGTGGTGGTCAACCGGCAGGGGCAGGCAATAGGCCTGGTGACCATGAAAGACCTTGTGGAAGAACTTCTTGGGGATCTGCAAAGCTGGTGATGGCTCAACCCGGCCGAATATCCAAGGCGGGGTAACAATGCCGGTACGAAAATTTCGCCGCGCGTTATTTTCCGGGCATCCCTTGCCCGCCGGCAACTATTGACGGAAAATAAGTGTATGACGACCACACACACACAAGTGATTATCATGGGTTGCGGCCCCGCCGGATCTGCGGCGGCGGCCCTTCTGGCCAAAAGTGGAATAACTGTTCGTGTGCTGGAGGCCGGCGCACATCCGCGACACCATATTGGGGAATCGCTTCTGCCCCATAGCATGCCGATTCTTCATGAAACGGGCCTGGGGCGGGATTTTATGGAATCCCACCATCAGCATAAATTTGGTGCCAGATTTTTCGACCCCGCCAGCGGCGACATGCGGACATTTGAATTCGCTTCTCTGTCCAATGGCGATTCCCCACCCGCATTTCAAGTTATCCGATCCATTTTTGATCAGCAGTTGCGCGACGTGGCAATTGCAAGCGGTGCCGAAGTTCTGGAAAACCGGGCCGTTGTGGATGCGGCATTTTCTGAAAAAGCGGTCCACCTTCAATGTGCCGATGGAACCTCATACACCGCTGATTTTCTGCTGGACGCATCAGGTGCCGCGGGCTTCCTGGCTCGGCGGATGGGGTTAAGAAAAATGCTGCCGGATTTTGGCCGACTTGCGATTTACAACTACTTTCAGGATTTGCCCGTCGCCGCCGAACATGAACGGCAATACATTACCATGCACATGATTCCTCACGGCTGGATATGGTGCATTCCGTTGCGCGATGGCAGCATGAGCGTCGGGGCGGTGCTGGGGCAGAAGGGCATTGGGAAAAATCTCGACCTGCGGCAACAATTCATGGCGGCGGTTGCCCAATCACCGACGCTTCAGAGCCGCATCGACCGTGCCACGCCTCTGGCGGATTGGCGAGCTGTCTCGGATTACAGCTACCGTTGCCTGCAAAAAACCGGGCCCAGATTCATGCTGATAGGTGATGCGGGCGGCTTTCTGGACCCGATTTTCTCCAGCGGCGTGCATCTGGCCCTTACATCCGCAAAACTGGCGGCTGCCGCGGTGAAAGAATTTTTAGGCTCCGGTTCCATGGACAAGTTAAGCGGTTATTCAGAAACAATGGATCAGGGGCTGGCTGTGTTTGAATCGTTTGTTGGAAGATTCTACCAGCGGGATCTGGTGCGCAATCTGTTTTTCGCACCGCACCAGCCTGCGGCGGCGCGTCAGGCTATTATCGGGATTCTGAGTGGGGATGTCTGGAACCGGTCCAATCCGCTCGCAAGTGCCATTCTTTCCCGCCGCGAAAAAACCGGCCCCGGCGAAGGAAGCCATCCGAAGGATGCGGTGGAAAGATTGTCCGCTTCAACAGGCTTTGGCGCATGAATGATTCAGCCGGTCAGAATTTGGGCGCAGTTCGCGAGCCGTCGGCGGCGGTGGCCGTTACCGGCATCGGCATGGTCACCTGCGCTGGAGCGGATGTCGCCACCACCTGGGCTGCAATTCACAGCGCGCCGGACTCTCTGGCCCCGTGGCGGGGATATCTTCCCGCGGCGCTCCAGCAGATTCGCGTCGCCCAGTGCCCCACACCGCATTGCCCGGACGACTTGAAGCCGGCTCTATGGAAAACACTTGCGCGCACCCAACAGCTTGCGTGCGCCGCCTCCGACGAGGCGCTTAAATCCGCCGGTCTGCCGCGAACGCTCGCCTTTCTGGGCAAAACCGTCGGCTGTTTTCTGGCCACTACGGTTTGCGGCATGGATGGCAACGAAAAATTTTATGCCGTCTTCCGCAGTGATGCCGCCGCGGCCGATTCAAATCTGATGCGGCGCATTCAGCCCTATGAGGCATTGGAATTGCTTTGCAGACGCCACCGAATAAGCGGTCCGCTTTATATGAACCTGACCACATGTGTTGGATCGGCCATGACCATCGGCGCTGCCGTGGATGCCATTCGTCTGGGCAAGATATCGATGGCCGTGGCAGGTGGGACAGAATCGCTCTGCCGCCTGATTATTTCCGGGTTTAACAGTTTGAAACTTGTAGCCGCGGACGGCTGCCGTCCGTTTGACCAGAACCGCCGTGGCATTACCGTGGGTGAAGGTGCCGCAATTCTGATATTGGAATCTTTGCAACATGCCGCTAAACGCGGGGCTCGGCCATTGGGGTACATCCGCGGTTTTGCCGCCACTTGCGACGCGTTTCATATTACCAAACCTGACCCTTCCGCCGCACAGGCGCAGCGCGCCATAGAACTGGCCCTGGCCGATGCCGGCATGACACCACCAGATATTGATTATATCAACGCCCACGGCACCGCATCACGTGACAATGACCTGATGGAATCACTGGCCATTCGGGAAATCTGGGGACGTGCGGGTGCCGCGGTCCCGCCGGTCAGTTCCACTAAACGGCTTACTGGTCATACGTTTGGCGCGGCCGGGGCGGTGGAATCGGCGATCTGCGTTCTGGCCATAGACCGGGGACGGGTGCCCCCGAATGCCGGTTGCCAGGACCCGGAAATGGCCGCAGATGGCAAGCCGCTGCTGCCGCTGGCATTGGAATCTGTGGAGCAGCCGGTGGGAACTGCGTTGAATTGCAACTTCGCATTTGGTGGCAACAACACGGCACTGATATTTTCCGCCGATCCGCGGTCCGCCGCCGAACCGGCAATTTCCGGCTGTAATTGGTGGTCTGCGGATCGCCAGTGGCTGGAAATTCTGGGAATGGGCGTGCGTACTTCCGATTTTAAAGATGCCGCCGACATTGTGGCGGCCGCCACATCCGATTTACGCGCCGGTGAAGCCGCCTCGGAACAATGTCCGGATTCGGTCGATTTTCAATGGCTTGGGCGCCAACCATCACCTGTTGCGCCAGCGGAAACGCAAAAGCTTGATCCGGTGGCGGCGCTGGCCTGTACGGTGATTGAGCAGGCCTGGCAGGCGGCGGGATTGAATCCGTCCAATGTGGATTCCAACCGCATCGCTCTTTTGCTTTATACCGCCTGGGGCATGATTGAAAGCACCATCGCCTATCTGGATTCCATGCTGGATGCGGATGGCAGATATGCGTCGCCGCTGCATTTTTCCCGGTCGGTTTATTCCAATGCCGCCTCCTCTGCGGCGATTCGCTTTGGCATTCATGGTCCATGCGAAACGCTGGCCCATCCATACACCCCGGTTACCGCGGTGCTGGACCGCGCTGGAGATTTGCTTTCCACCGGTCGGGCGGATGTGGTGGTCACCGCCTGGTCAGACCAACCCAGTCTTCTTACCGGAGAATTGTGCCGCCGTGCTGTTGACGACCTTGGCCGGCGCGAATATGCCCGTTATCTGGATAATCCGGGGTATGGCGCGGTGAGTTTCATTCTGCGCAACGCGCCGAATCGGACATCCGGTGGGCCGGCAAGTGCCCGCTTGTCCCGCAGGCCGCACATAGCCGTGGCAAAACCGGGCGACAAAGCGGAATTAAATCCGTGGGCCGGTCTTTCGCAGCGGCCCTATCCGACTGATGGCGCGGTGCATCTGGCCGGTGCTGTGGCGCGAACTTTCATTTTAAATTACGCGCGTGGCTCGCCGGCCGCACCTCCGGCGTCGGTTCCATATATCTTTTGCCGGCGTGCCGCCCGCTCATACAATGAACGAATAGCTATTTGTTGATATGCGTCGTCACACAGCCGTTTCCGCTTTTTTCCTTGGCGGCCGGCGATGGCGCAACAATGCTTAAGTTGCATGCCGCGTCAGCAGTGCTTTGGGTCTGGTCAAGTGTTCCATGGCGTAGCGCACACCTTCACGGCCAAGGCCCGAGTATTTAACGCCTCCATAGGGCATCGCGTCGGCCCGCGTGGTCGGAACATCGTTGATGACGACACCGGCAAAATCAAACTGATGCCAAGCCAACTGAATCGAGATCGGATTAAACGTGAAAATACCCGCGTGAATACCCAGACGCGAACGATTGGCCGCTTGAATGGCCTCCGTCAGAGTATCATAAGTCTGAATCACCGCGACCGGACCGAAAATTTCTTCGCACACCACCGGCTGATTTTCCGGGACATCGGTCAGGAGTGTGGGCAGATAAAAATTTCCAGTCCGCTGCCCGCCACAAAGAAGTTTGCCGCCGGCGGTCACCGCGTCGCGCACCGATTGTTCCACGCGCCGAGCCGCCGCAAGATCGATCATCGGGCCGATATCGGTTCGGGGGTCACGCGGGTCCCCGGGGCGGAAGGCTTGCGCTTTTTCCACCAGCATCCGCGTGCATGCGGCGGCTATGCTTTTTTGCAGATATATACGCTGCACGCTGATACAACTTTGCCCGCTGTAACCAAAGGCTCCGCGCACAATCCGTTCGGCCGCGTCCGCCAGATCGGCATCGGGTTCCACTATAACCGGGCTGTTGGAGCCAAGTTCCAGTAATACCGTCTTGCCCGTCGCCTGACGATACAGTTCCCAGCCAACTTTTTCAGAGCCGGTAAATGAAATCAGTGCAATGTCCGGATCGGTTGCCATCGCCTGAATATTCGCGGTTGCGGTCGGCAGGATATGCCAGGAACCGACGGGCAGATTTGCCACCGCCAGCAGTTCACCCAGCCGCAGTGCCGTCAGCGGCGTGCGGTCAGAGGGTTTGAGAATAAAAGGGCAACCGCACGCCAGCGCGGGTGCGACCTTATGGGCGACCAGATTCAGCGGAAAATTAAAAGGTGCGATAAACAGGCTTGGGCCGACCGGCACCCTCTCCACGTGGCAGTCGTAGTTCCTGAAGGCAGGCTGGTTTTCCACTGAAAGGCGCTCGCTGGCGGGCCGGACGCTTTCCTCCACCGCCAGCGAAAATGTTGCGATGGCCCGTTCCACCTCGCTCCGTGCGGTGGCAATCGGCTTGCCGGATTCCAGGCAAATAAGTTGTGCGAACGTTTCGCGCTGTGCCTGCAATCCCGTCAGCACGCACTTGCAGGCAGCCTGTCGATCGGCCGGAGTGCGTTCCATCAGGCGGCCGCCGCATTGTCTCATGGCGGCCACGGCCTCTGAAAGTTCTTCGGTCCGCGCCTGGCAGGCCGCGCCCACAATCGAACCATCATACGGATTGAGCACCGGTACGGCGGGGCCATGCCGTTGCTGGCCGGAAAGCCAGAAAGGATAAACGGTAGCCGAATCGGTTGTCATGACTGGAGCATAGCAAATCCAGGGCTTCAATACTAATTTGCAGGCGTGAAAGAGCCGTAGCCGATTTAGTACACTGCCGCGAACCCAAAATAGGCGGCCAGTCGCGCCCGGTACCAGACATGAAATGGCTTTGATACTCCGGCCGGCATGTAGCAAAACGCTCATGCCATCCTACGGCACGGCTGCGCCGAGAACAGGGAAGCTATATAAAGAACACTGATCACGGATCACTGATCAATCTCAATAGGCGGCTCCTGCCGTACCGGAATTTCGCCTCTTGGCTGACGTGAGAACAGGTGATCCGTTGATCAGGCGATCAGGT
>JAJZOA010000222.1 GCA_021852225.1 Planctomycetota bacterium | reverse complement strand
CAGGGGGAATCGCAACGGACCGAGAATCCCGCTATCAATGGATCATCCATTATTTTCTTTCTGACTCCAATGCAATCCGAACCAACGCCATAACCGCCAACTTTTGTCAGCGGGCGGGCAAAACCGGCCAGTTATCAATTTACATATTCTATACCTCCAACGGCCAAAATTTGAAGGCTTTATTGCAGGATGAGGGCCATCCTGGCTGTTTCTTTTCGGGCGAGACGCCCGACACCCAAGGTATTTTGGCCTGCGGCACGTGTTTCACCGAATTTAGCTGCTGATTCCGTGCCTTCTGACGGGATATCTGTGGCGGATACTGGTGTGACAGTTTATCCGCCTCCGCTGTGGTCTTTTACAACTAACGGCGATCAACGAACAGAAAAATAGAGTTCCCGCCAATTTGCGCATGGAAACATAATCTGTGGAATCTGTGGATTGGTTTATTTCGGCGTGCCTTTGTTTCGTGGTGATGATCATTGGCTTGCGGTTATGGGTTACCCGGTGTGCTGGGCGGTGAACGCGGCCCCTGGCTGTTTGTTTTCGGGCGTGACGCCTGACCCCCAAGGTGATTTCCCAAGGTGTTTTGGTCTGCGGCCAAAGTGGCTGTCTGCCGCCAATATTGCGCGGCTCCCACCGTTACCGTCCCAGAAGACCATACGCATTCAGGGCTTTGCTGGTACTGACATACACCCGTCCATTGGCGACGGTGGGTATGGAATTCATATCTTCCTGTGTGCCAATGATTTTATTGCTGATGCCATTACGTCCCTTTCCCTTATTGCTGTCGAACAGGACCTGCCGCAGATTGCCGGCGTTGAAAGCCAGCAGCCGATTGCCGCTGCGGTTTAACATCCACACAATGCCATCGCGGGTGCCATCGGCGGAAATTTCCGGGGTTGATCCTGGATAGGGAAAACGGCTGTGCGATTGCGATACAGGCCGCGGACGAATATGGGCGCGGGAAATCTCAAATGCTTTGGCATAATCGCCAACTTCCGCGTAATAAATCAAACCGCTTCGTGTAAGATTGCCGGCGTAAAACGCACCCGTACTGAATCCGGCTCCGGTGGCTTTATCCAGCGTTTGCACGACATTGTTGAAGCCCGATTTGCCATCGCCGGCCGCGTCGCCATGGTATCCACCCATATTGTCGCGATCCAGAAGGTAAATAATCCCCTGCTTGTCGTTAATCACCAGCAGGTGCGGGTGTTGTGCGTCCCCGACCGAAGCGGGCAGCAGAACCGGGCTTGAAGAACCAATGTCCAGATCGCCGCGCAGCAGAACGTTTTCGTCCTTCGGCACAAAATAATCACTGACGTGCAGTCCAAAACCATTAGGATTATCCGAATGTTGATAGGTATCCAAATCGGGCGTCATCTTCAGGACGGCATCGCCGTAATCTCCGTTGGCCGGCACCGCCATATTCCGAGAATCGGTGCGCAATCGCCCACTGTACGGAGCCTTGATAAGTCTGGTGTCAAAGGTGCCGTTTCCTGTTTCCACAAACAAGTTGCCGCGGCGGTCCATGGCGATGGGGCCTCCCCAAATTCCCCCGGCCCAGCCGTTTGGCGTGACGCTGAAAAGCGCTTTAAGTGTCAGATTCCCGGCCCGGTTTTTAACCGTGGTGTATCCAAGAATCCAGCCGTTGTAAGGGCCAATATCGCCCGGATCCGCACAGGCCATGTAAAGCAGATGGTTTACCGGATTGATAGCCAGATAACGGAAAGTAATCTCGTATCCGTAAAACCGGTCGCGTTTGCCATTCTTTCTTTTAATGGATGGGCCGCTGATGTCCTGGCCCTTGGGGCCGCTTTCAGAAATTTTAACATCATGCGCATAATGCGCTCCATTGCGTATATTTAAAGAGCTAAGCAGATGTATCCAATGCAACTGGCCATGGGTTCCCGGGCCTTTTTCTGTCTCCTCGCATTCCACATAAAGGGCACCGGTGGCCAGATCAATCACGGGGGTATCTTCCAGCGGCTGGTTTCTGGCCGCCCAGTTCGGATTAATCTCGCGGGCTGTCACCACATCCCGCGGATTGTCGAACCGGGTCAGCAAATTGGTTTTCCAAAGTACTGTGCCGTTGTCCGCGTTAATGGCATAAACCGTGTCGGTCGCAGTGGCGGCAAAAATAACATTCTGCGAGCCTTGATGCGGTCCGGCTGTAATATCCACACCCGTTGCCAGCAGCGGCTGGCCATAGTCGATGCCATCCAGGCGCGTTACAAATAATTTACCCAGCGATCCGGGCCGGACGTTGCGCGGGGTTAATATCCGTTCCCGCAGGTTCTGACCGGTGTTGTGCGGGTCGTTGTGGTTGGTCAGCACGTTCACCGCGCCGGCCCGGCTGAACGCACCGGCCACAATCGCCAAGGCCGCGATCCGCAGCAATCGTCGGCGCAAAGCCGGAAAGGCCGTCGCCAGCGCATGGCGGCTCTTCGACAGCCGCGCAGCGTGCCACAATTTCCGTATGCCGGCTAACCGCCGCAGCGTATTGGTAAAATTAAATATATACATAGCCCTGTTCGCCTCCGTATTTGGGATTCGTGTCCAAACGTACCTGGATATTGCCGGCATCGGCTATTCCCGCCGATCATCCGCATGCCGGGTCTGATGGCTATGCAGTATGACGCAACCATGCGAAGGCCGTCAACACAGGCTGGGGCGTTTCAGTCTGGCTCTGGAAGAATGCGCGTCAGCAGGTCGCGGATGATAGCCTCGGGCGTCACGCCGTCCAGAGATGCTTCAATGGAGCAGATCAGGCGGTGGGCCAGTGCGGGAATGGCCATCGCCTGAATATCGGCCAGCGAGGCGTGGGGGCGGTTTTGCACCAGAGCCATTGCTTTGGCCATCAGCATGATAGACTGCGCGCCGCGCGGGCTGCTGCCATGACGGACATATTGTTTTACCATGTCGGTGGCAGCTGGATTTTCCGCATGGGTCGCCATGATCAGCCGCGCGATGTACCGTTGCAAGTCATGGCTGATGGGAATAAGGCGCACCATGTTTTTCATATCGGCCAGCATGGCGGCGTGAATAAGGGTAAAAGAGCTTGCGTGCAGTGTGCCTGTGGTGCGCTGCATAATTTCCAGAAGCTCGGCCTCCGTGGGAATTTCCACGCGCAATTTAACGGCAAAGCGGTCAAGCTGGGCTTCCGGCAGCGGATAGGTTCCCTCCATTTCCAGCGGATTCTGGGTGGCCAGAACAAAAAAGGGTTCGGGCATTTTGTGCGTGGTGCGGCCCACGCTGGCGCTTCGTTCGGCCATCGCCTCCAGCAGGGCTGATTGTGTTTTGGGTGTGGCCCGGTTGATTTCGTCCGCCAGAATCAGATTGCCGAACAGCGGTCCGGGTTGGAACTGCAGGGTTCGATTGCCCATCGCATCGGCCACCAGAATGCTGGTGCCAATAATGTCCGCGGGCATCAGATCTGGTGTGAACTGAATGCGGGAAAAGGTCAGGTCCAGAACCTGCGCCAAAGTTCGCACCAGCAGGGTTTTACCCAGTCCCGGCACGCCTTCCAGCAGCACATGCCCGCCGGTCAGCAGGCACAGCAGCGTATGGCGGATAATCTGGCGATTGCCGACAATCACTTTTCCCATTTCGTTTTCCATCGCGGAAAAATGACTGGAAAAGGCCTCCATTCGCGCGGCGATTTGCGCCTCGGTGGAAGGCGTGGGATCAGGGGATCCGGTAACTATGAACGTTTTGGGCAAGGTCATGGTGAAAGGATAACTCCTGGGAACAAAAATTTACAGCCGCGCGGGTTATTCCGGTCCGCTGGTTTTCAGCAATTCGGTCAGCGCGCGGTAATCGGTTTTGCCGGTGCCCAACAGGGGCATAGCACTTATCTGGCGAATCATGCGCACATTATGCAGACCGGAGAGACCGGCCTGACGGATCGCTTCGTTGGCCGCGGCACGATCTATTTGCTGCGTGGTAAACAGCACCAGTTCCGGATGGTCCTCATCTGCCGTGGGCAAGACGGCAATTCCCGGACCGGCCTCCGCGGCGGCGGGGAACCGGGCGTTCAGCACTTCTTCAATGGCCGGAAGGGAGACCATTTCTCCGCCGATTTTCACAAACCGTTTCAGTCGACCCATAAATGTCATGTTTCCCTGTGCGTCCATGGCCACCAGATCTCCGGTTTTGTACCAGGTCTGACTGTTCCATTGAACAAATGGCGATGCACCCTGATAGTTCAGGTAGCCGGGAAAAATGCTCGGTCCACGCACCAGCAACATGCCGGTGCGGCCCGGCGGACAGGGCTGATTGGTATCAATATCCAGAATCTGACATTCTACCGAAGGCAATGCACGGCCAATGGTTCCAGGCATCGGATTTTCCTGTCGGACAACTGAAACAAAGGGCGAGCATTCGGTAATGCCATAACCCTCCAGGATATTGGCCTTTTTGCAGCGACTCCGGAGCAAGTCATATACTGCGGGGGGGCATTTTTCCGCGCCGGTCACGCACAGCCGCACTGCGGACATATCCGCATCTCCGGCAGCCCGCATGATGTTGGATACAAAAGTAGGCGTGCCCAGCAGAATGGAAACCCGCCATGCCGCAATCAGTTTTGCCAGCGTGGTGACATCATTCGGATTCGGGTAATGCACCACCCGCACACCGGAAAGAATCGGAAGGAGCATGGTGCCGGTAAGGCCGAAGGAATGGAACGGCGGCAACATGCCAAGAAAGCGGTCAGACCGGCATATCCGGAAACTTTCCAGCGCATCATGAATATTGATCAGCAGGTTTTCATGGGTCAGTCCGACGGCTTTTGGAAGTGATTCTGAACCGCTGGTAAACAGCACAACGGCCACGGAATTCGGCTTTGCTTCCAGACTTCCGCGACCGGGAATTCGCAGCAGTCGGCGGGGCATAAGCCGGGCATTCATCGCGGCGGAAAGTTTCTCGGGCATGCCCAGGTTCTGGGCCAGCTTTTCCAGCGGGACCATGGCGGATCGCAGGTCGGAAAGGTCAATACCCTGGCCGGCCAGCCGCTGAAGCAGAAGTTCAGATGTAAGAATGTGCTGAATTCCCAGCAGGTCCATGGCGTGGCGGATATTCCGCTGGCCCGCGGTCCAGTTGATCATCACGGGCGTTTTGCCCGAAAAAAGAGCCGCCAGAAAAACCGTATCCACCGCAACCGAGGCCGGTAGCAGAATGCCAATGTAATTTCCCGGAAGATTGGATATCGGCCCCCGCAGGGCGAAAAGGGAGGTGATCAGATCGCGATAGGTTCGAGGGCCGCGCTGCAGGTCGGCGGCGGCGATCCGCCCCGGATTCATCAGAGCCTGTGTCAGAAACACTTCCTGAATGGTATGACCGGGGGGAATCTGCACACGCTCATCAGAAGAATCCTTCATCCAGGCTGCAGTGGGGGGTGTGATGCGAACATCGAAGGCTTCGGCGGATAGCTTTCCACAGGCCGCCCGCATGACATCCGCGACGGATTGCAGCGCTTCGACATTGGGTACGGCCACGGCGAATTCCTTTTCCAGCCAGAATATCAGGTCGGTCACCGCCAGGCTGTCCATCCCCAGGTCGCCGGCAAGCTGCTGGGTCTCACTCACCGCCGCCGCGCCGGTTTCCTGGCGCAGATAATCACAGATGATCTGGCGTGTGGCGGGGGGAATATCGGCATCCGCGGCGGCGGCGGTTGCGGCCCGCGGTTCGGGCAGGTCATGGGGGCTGCCGGTTTCCCACCGGCTGTAAGGAATATAGCGGGCGGCGGGCGCATCGGCATTATAAAACGAATCAAGATATGTATTAAATGTAGATTTATCAGCAGTCCGGGGGATATCCGCCGGTTCGGCCAGAGTCACGGTTACGGCGCGCCGCGGGGCGAAGAACAGTCCACTGGCCAGCAGGGCGGGAAGATGCCCAAGCAGGCCTCTGGCCAGATCCGGCGCGCCGCCGGCCGCCCAGCCGAAACTGCTGCCCCACAGGCCGGTGGTGCGCACCAGCACCACACGGATATCCGGCAATTCCCTGAGTATCCGATGGGCGCCGCTGACTGCGCCGAGTTTTTCCACCCGCGACCGCATAATGCGGCCCGCCGGATAAAGCAGCACATTTTCGCCGCGCCGCAGGGCTTCAATGCAGGTTCCAATGGCTTCGTCGGCGCGGTCCGCCGCTTCGCGATCCACTCTGGAAACGTCGGCGATGGGCAGCACGCCCAGAATGTCCGCGATTTGCCGGACAATCGGTTTGTGTATCTGATTTTCCAGCGCCAGCGGACGCACGGCGAAGCGGCCATGCAGCCACGCGGTGACAATAACCGGGTCAATCAGGGCTGGATGATTGGGCAAAAAAAGAATTCCATTGCGGCCTTTTTGCGCAACGGCATCAATTCCATTTACCCTGACACGGTAGCGCAGCGGCAGAATGCAGCGGGCCTTCAGGCACAAGACCCGTGCCGGCCAGGATGCTATGCCCGGCCGATTGCGAACGAAAACGGTGGACATCCACAGCGCCACGGGAATGGTGGCAAAGCCGCCGATCATGAATATGGCGGTTGGCTTGAATGCGCTGCTTAACGGCGTGTACAGCAGACTGCCGCATAAAATGCCCACATAGCCGACAAACCATGCCGCCGCAATCACCCGGCCGCGGTGTTCGGCCGCCGGACGGACCTGGAAAAAGCTTTCCAGCGGCACCATCATAATTCCACCGGATACGCCCGCGCCAGCCAGCACAAAAACACAGAAAGCAAGTCTGGCATCTGCCGGAAGCAGCGGGGCGGCACCGATGGCAATTAAAAACAGCGCCAACGCCCCGGCCGCCGGGGCACTGGCCCAAAGTCCGGCTTCGCGCTTGGTAATTTTGCCCGCAACCAGTGAACCCATTACCACGCCAACGAGTTCCGCCAGCGAAAGGTAGCTGGTGCGAAGTTTGGTCAGGTGAAACTGTGCGATGCCCATCTGATTAATAACCAGAACCTGCAACACCGCGATCAGCCAGAAATAGCTGTCCGCGAGGATGGCGGTTCGCAACAGCCGATCCGGCCAGAGGCGATGAAGTTCAAACGCAGAATTCAGCGGACCCGCCCAGGGAAATGTCGCTTTCGGATTTGCGGGCGCGCGGCGGGGAACGCCAAAGCTCACCAGCAATCCCGCAATCGCGACACATACCAGAATCACCGCGACTACCACTCTGCCGCGGGATATATCTCCATTCGGTATTACCACCGAATGCACGGCTGTTGCGGATTTTCCCCCTGCTGTTACCGCCGATGTGTGCGCCGCCCCATGGCCGGCGGGCCGAAGAAAACCCGGCAGGTGGACCATGCCACTGGCGCTAAGGGCGATACCCGCCACTATCACGCCAACCAGTATGGCCGCGGTGATGATGGATTTAAGTCGCGAATTGGCCTCGACTACGAAACTGGCTGGATAAATATCCGGAATACTGCCCACCAGCGATGGCCCGAATATATTGGCCTGAAAGGCCATCAGAAAAATAACCGTGATAATGACTGGCCAGTTGAGCGTCAGCACCGCCCAGGCCCCAAGGCTAAGAAACAGCAATTCCATGGCTTTGGCAAAAATGACCACATTGCGGCGGCTGAAACGGTCGGCCATCCAGCCCGCCGGGGCGGCAAAAAGCAGAAATGGCAGCGTATAAAATGTGGAAATCCAGCCCTGAAGCGCGGCATGGTGATGGGCAACAGCCAGCAGACTGACCGACTGCTTCATGAAGTTGTCATTAAAATTACCCAAAGCGTAGGCGATGGCCATCGCCAGAAAGCGCGATCGCCCCTGGCGGATTTCCGCGGCAAGTTGCGCTTCCTGAATTGCAGCCGCGGCACTGACGGGAATATTCTGATCATCGGTTGTCGGCGGCAGAACATCGGGCATAATTCGCCTCTGAAGTTGATCCACAGTTCGTCTGCCTCCGCGGCAGGAATATCCTGATGTCGGTATTATGCGGGGGGATGGCGGAATGTAACAGAGGTGGCACGCGGCGGCGCAGGAATTGGGCGTCGAATGCCAATTTCAGGGCCAAAATTTCAAATTCCGGAGTGCAATTGGCAGATCAGCGATTGGCAGTGTCCAATGGGCGATCGCGGTCGCAATCGCGGAATGACGGGAATCCGATTCGCGGCGCGCAAAAAAAAGCCGTGTGGAGGAGGGTATATCCACACGGCCTGGCGGAGGAGGAAACGAGTTTGGGAAATGCATGGAGCAGATCAATCAGACACAGACCCCCAATTTGTGCTTAAGCTTTTTGGTCTGCACCATGCACCTGAATTTTCAATACGGCTGAGGCTCGTGAAGACTTCTCTGCTCCTGTCTTCCCGGCAACCATGACTGGCTTCCCAGTCACACTTGCCTCTGTCTGCCTCTCGCATCTTCACTTCGATGCCTCAGCTCGCACCAGACTAATAATGCAACTAACGTGCCAATTCACTAAAACCTCAAAAAATATTTCCTCCGCCGGACGGAATACAAAAATTGAGCTAAAACCGATGAAATTTGCCCTTTCAAAAATCTTCACCCTCCGGAAACGATTC
>JAJZOA010000299.1 GCA_021852225.1 Planctomycetota bacterium | reverse complement strand
CCCCAGAATCCACCGCTGGCGATGGTGGAATTGCGGCATGATCGCGAATTCCTTGATCTCCTGAATCGGCCGCATGAAGATTTCGCCGGCTGGCAGGTTCTGCTTCTGACGGGAATGGAACAGGCGGCGGCTATTGGATCGGCTATGGTTGCGACATCGGATGGCCCGCAGACGAAAAATACTGGCGCACGTCATTGGCACCTGCTGGACTACGCCGACGACATGGCCGCAGTCTGGGCAGCGAGCGACCTGGTAATCGCGCGGGCGGGTGCCGGAACGTGTGCGGAACTTACGGCCTGCGGCCTGCCATCCATCCTATTGCCCTATCCTCATCACCGCGATCAACATCAACGGGCCAATGCGCGTAACCTTGAACAGGCAGGCGCCGCAATCTTGCTGACCGACCAGTTGAACGCCCGGAAAAACGCCGTCGCAATTAAGGAAGTTTTTTCCGCGCTTTTGATGGATCGGCCCCGACTGCGTACCATGGCGGAAAGTGCACGGCGGCAGGGTAAACCCGATGCGGCAGGCCAAGTTGCGGATTGGCTTATCGAACAGGGCATAAAAAGACCGATAAATAACTCAAGCCGGGTTGTGCAAACCGGCGTGTCCCCGCTTGGGACATAAAGTTTGTTGACGTTGGCATGGAAGCCGGAATATGACAACAGTAATGGGCCTTAAAACGATACCGATGAACACGATTCCTGATTTGAAGGCAACCCCTGAAGCCGCCACACTGGAACAAGCCTACGGCGGGCGGCGCGTGCATTTTGTCGGCGTTGGAGGAACTGGAATCAGCGGTCTGGCCCACATGTTACATGGTGCCGGGGCCATGGTCACCGGAACAGACATAGAAGAATCCGACACCACCCGCAAACTCCAGGAAATCGGCGTCAAAATCACCCATGATCAAAGCAGTGAAGGCCTCCCGGCCAATACAGAAGTTGTCGTTTATTCCGCGGCAATCCGCGATAATCAGCCGGAACTGGTGGAAGCCCGCCGGCGCGGCCTTGAAATCCACAAATATGCCCACCTTTTGGGCAAAGTAATGGCGTGCAAACATGGTATTGCCATTGCCGGAACACATGGCAAATCGACCACCACAGCCATGACAGCCTGGATATTAAGCCAGGCGGGCACGGACCCTTCTTATGTGGTCGGAGCTAAAAGCAGGCAGCTTGGCGGATCATCGCGTGGCGGGCGAGGCGAATTCTTTGTCGTGGAAGCATGTGAATACGACCGGAGCTTTCTTAATCTGGCACCGCGTATTGCCGCCGTACTGAATATTGAAGAGGACCATCTGGATTACTACCGGGACATAAATGAAATCACATCCGCATTTGCCGATTTTGTCTGCAAAATTCCAGCGGACGGTCTTCTAATTACACAATCCGGAACGGGGAATTGCCAGCGACCGGCGCTGGCCGCACGCGCGGCGGTGCAAACCTATGGAGTGGATGTTGAAGCCGACTGGACGGCAACGCAGGTTTCCATGGTCGGCGGTAAAGGCCATTTTCTGGTGCATTTCCGGAAAAAGCCGATGGGCTGGCTGGAGATTATTATTCCAGGGCGGCACAATGTGGGCAATGCGTTGGTGGCCGTGGCGATTGCCCATCATTGCGGCATTCCCTGGGAAGCGATCCGTAAAGCCATTGGCGAATTTGCCGGAGTAGACCGGCGAAGCCAGCTTGTGGGCGAAAAAGGCGGCGTGACACTGGTAGACGATTACGGACACCATCCGTCCGAAATTCGCGCCACGCTGTTGGCTTTGCGCGGAAAATATTCACCCAAACGGCTGATCTGCGTGTTTCAACCACATCAGCACAGTCGCACGCGATCACTGCTCGACGATTTCGCCCGCAGTTTTACACACGCAGACCTGACCATTGTGCCAGACATTTACTTCGTGCGGGATACCGAAGATGACCGCCGAACCGTGAGTGCGGAACATCTTGTTCAGCGGCTGAAGGAAAACGGACGCGAGGCCATGTACCTGCCTTCGTTCGAAAAAATAGAGGACTATCTGGCGGCGGAGGCCCGACCCGGAGATCTGATTGTCTCGATGGGGGCCGGTCCTGTTTGGAAGATTACACATGAGTTGGCAAAACGGATTTGAATCCATCATAAAAAAAGATGTTCCCCTGGGGCCGCTGACCTGGTTTGGGCTGGGCGGACCGGCGAAATATCTGATTGAACCGCAGGATACAGACGAATTGTCCGAGGTGGTTCGCCGCCTGCATCAGGAACAGATTCCTGTTTATGTGCTGGGGAAAGGTGCGAACCTGCTGGTCAACGACCAGGGCGTGGATGGCGCGGTGATTCGGCTGAATTCCCCGGCTTTTACTGCGGTGGATATCGCGGGGGCACAAGTCCGAGCTGGGGGCGGCGCGGATATGCACAAACTTCTCATTCAGTTGGCGAGGACCGGCTTGGGAGGGATGGAATGCCTGGCGGGAATTCCCGGCACGGTAGGCGGAGAGGTGCGGATGAATGCCGGTGGCGCATATGGCGATATCGGTTCTTCCGTGCTGAATGTAACGGTCATGGATTCCACAGGAACCATTTACACGCGCCAGCGCGAAGACCTTTGTTTTGAATATAGAAAAAGCAATATCAATGCAAAATTTATCCTTGGCGCAACGTTTGAACTCGAACCGGGCAATCCGGAGAGGCTCGCCGCCCGCATGAAGGAAATATGGATGTACAAAAACAGCTCTCAACCGCTTAGCGCCAACAGCGCCGGCTGCATTTTCCGGAATTACAATGGAAAATCCGCGGGTGCGATCATTGATCAGGCCGGCCTGAAAGGCACACGTATTGGAAGTGCGCAGGTTTCAAGCCATCATGCTAATTTTATCGTGGCGGACAAGGGCGGCAGGGCCGCGGATGTGCTCAAACTGGTGGATCTGGTCAAGAAGGCCGTGCGGGAGAAAATGAACATTCAGTTGGAAACGGAAGTAGTGGTCTGGTAAAGCGATTTGGTTGGGCTTGGCCGCATTAAGCCGTCGCGACTTAGGACAGGTCGCAAGACAAAATGTAAAAAAATCGATCGGTGAATTCCAGGGGACGGTCATGGACGACAATACGCAACGGCTTAACATTACTCTTCTTTGTGGCGGCATTTCCGCCGAACGCGAAGTCTCCCTGAAAAGCGGCGTTGGGGTGGCCGCTGCGCTGAAGCGCCGGGGCCATCAGGTATTCACAGCGGATATCGGCCCGGCAAATTTGGCCGCACTGGACCATAAGCCATGCGATCTGGTGTTTCCGGTATTGCATGGTGAATTCGGTGAGGATGGCGACCTTCAGGAAATTCTGGAGCAGCGCAACATTCCGTTCGTCGGATCGGGTTCGGCCGCCAGCCGTCTGGCCATGGACAAACAAGCGGCCAAAGCCATGCTGCAACAGGCGGGCATTCCCACGCCGGCATGGCAGGTGGTAAGGGGTGCCGATTTACGCAAGGGCTGGAATCCATCGGCAACAATATTCCCGTGCGTGATCAAGCCCGCCTCGGAAGGAAGTTCGGTGGCGTGCCGGATATGCAAGAACCCAGCCGAAGCAGAGGCGCATTTACGCCAAACGCTAGACCATTATTCAGCCATGCTGGTGGAGAAATATATCCAGGGACCGGAATTGACCATTGGCATTCTGGATGGCATGCCGTTGCCAATTATTGAAATCCGCCCGAAAACAGCATTCTACGATTACGAAGCCAAATATCTTCGGAATGATACGGAATACAATTTCAAGATTAACCTTCCGCCGGCCACGCTGGAACAGGCCGCAGCGGCAGCGGTGGATACATATCAGCGGATCGGGGCGCGGCATTTGTCACGGGTAGACGTCATGGTGGATGGGTCAACAGGCCGACCGTACGTTCTGGAAATCAATACCCTGCCGGGCTTTACGGACCATTCCCTGCTTCCCAAGGCAGCGGCCGAGGCGGGCATAGATTTTGACACTCTGTGCCACCGGCTGGCGCAAATGGCGGTTCGTGATACCATATCAGTCTGATGACAATGTTCGCCTGACCATTGCCGTGTCAAGGCGGGCATGACTGGACCAGCAAAAGTAGAGCATGGCAGACAGCGGATTTCAACGACTTTCCAAAACGCCCTGGCAGCAACCGTGGGTTCGCGGTGTGCTGACAGCCTGTATTGCATTGGCGATATTGGCTCTAGTAGTGGAAGGTTTCGCGCGGTTGGATCGCTACGCGGGTGATTTGCTGCAAAAGCAGAACAACCTTCCGCTTCGGCGTCTGATCCTGATTCGCACTCCGCCGTGGCTGTCGCGCCCAATCCTTGATGATCTGGCCGGAGAAGCAGTTGCTTACGCATGCAATAACAAGCGACATCCGGAATATGCCGCGGCTCTGCGGAACCCCCTTGATGGACGGATATTGCGGGCGATCGCCCGGCACTTTATGACCCACCAGGCTGAAGGAATGAATGCCTGGATAAAGCGCGTCATCATGATTCGGCGCGTCTGGCTGGCCCATGAACAGGTGATTGAAGTGTACGCCCGCTACCGGCGACCGGCCGGCCTGGTGGAAATGGCAAATCATTATTACCTGATTTCCGCCCACGCCACGCGACTTCCGGGCGTCTATCTTCCGACAGATGTTTCCGCCCTAAGCTGGCTGATTCAGATACGTGGTATCAGCGGTGCCTTGCCGCCTCCCGGGAAAAAATTTACCGCGCCCGGTATTCGCACCGGATTAACGCTGATAAAATTGCTGACTCCAGAACCGTTCGCCCGCCAGATAACCGCAGTCAACGTCTTAAATCTTGATACCCTGCAAACAGATTCCAGCAAGCCCACGGCACCGCAAATTATTCTAATCACCCGATGGAATACAAAGGTTTTGTGGGGCCTTCCGCCCGGCAAGGAAGGCTTTTATGAGGTTCCAGCCAGCCGGAAGCTTAAATCGATGATGGAAATTTACAGACATTACGGCCGCGTGGATGCCGGCAAGCCGTATGTGGACATTCGTTCGGATCAGGTTTTGGTACCGCGACCGCCAAAACCAGCGGCAACGCAGCCGGAAAACCTTCCGGCAAATTGAGGCATTCGTGCTGGTGGCGGCCGTGGTATTCAAGGCCCGATGTGCCTGAAGCGCGGTGACCGAGTATAATGCGGGTGTAGTCTGATGCTGCAAGTTCAGCACTACCAAGCATGGTTAACGGCGATTTTTAGGATCGATAAGGGAAGCCCGCAGCGCGGGAAATTTACATTGGCTTGCGAACATGAGTAAAATTTTACTGGCAGTTTCCGACCAATGGACAGTCGACCGGCGAATTGACGCGCTGGGGCGCTGGGCCAACCGGCTGGACGCCCCTATCCTGGCGGCGCATGTAGTGGTGGGACTTTCGGAAACCTCCCATCCGGAAACCCCCGGTGAAAGAACCTTGAAACTGATCTGCGAACAGTTGAAAAAAAACACCCCGCGGGTGGAAAGCCTGCTACTGTTTTCCAATGATCTGGTAAATGCCCTTTTGAAAACCGCGCAAGAGCATCAGGTGACGATGATTGTTCTGGGCCTTTCTCGACAGGGAATGCTGGAGCGGCTGATTGAAGGCAACGTTCCACGGTCAATTCTCAATACCAGTCACCTGCCCGTTCTGGCGCTTCCGCCGGAATGGGATGGAACCATCTGACCCGACAATCTGATCCGGCGGTTTAAACTGCAATCGGACAGGTAAAACCTCGGCGGCTTGGCGGCGCGCCGGCATTCACATGAATTTCGATCGGTTTATTCAATTGTTCCGGCGTTGGATTCGGAGGGGTTCCGCCGTTTTCCTGGTGAGCCGGACTTGGCTTGGGAATAGGAATTTGTTATCAGACCGGTGATCGCCTGCGGCGCGGGCATGTTACCCAACGACCGGGATGGCATGCCCTGTGGAAGGCCCGTCCCGCGGTTTGAAGCCCCACGCTGTCTCCCCGTTTGGCCTCCGTGGCAATTTATTGTGGCATCATGGCTATCGCCTGGTTCTGGACGGCCTGGATAATAGACCCGCCAGGACCCAGGCGATCGCAATGGCATCGGCCACATCCGGTGGGGATGGCGGCTTGGCCAGACCGCATAATGCGGCAACGGCCCGCTGAATCTGTCCCTTGCCGGCATGACCGTGGCCAGTAATTGTTTTCTTTACGAGCGTGCTGGGAAGATTGGTCATGGACAGCCGCTTTCGTTGCGCGGCCAGAAGGATCACACCGCGCGCATGGCCCATCAGAATAGCGGTGCGAGGATGTTTGTAATGGGCAAAAAGCTGCTCGACGCCTACATGTTCAGCGGCCAAGTCAACGATCAATTCGCTTACCTGAGTGTAGAGTTCATCAAGCCGCTGGGATAAGGATGATTTTGGATTCAAGCGGACCACGCCTGCCTCCAACAATTGCCGGCGCGTTCCATGAAACTCCACCAGCGCATAACCGGTCAGGTGCAGCCCCGGATCAATTCCCAATACACGCAAGAAAACTCCATCGCCATGCCGGCGGTCATGATTTTTATTCGCAACTCAGAAGCACGACGCAATGGCAGGCGATGGCACGGTTTTCACCGACCGCATCGACATGCTCATTGGTTTTGCCTTTTATGTTCACACGATCGGAACCCAGGCCAAGCAGTTCGGCGAGCCGCTGTTTCATCGCGGTCTTGAATGGGGAAAGGCGGGGCGTCTGGGCGATGACCACCACATCAACATTTACAATTTTCCAAGGCGTTTGAGACAGCTTTTCCAGTGCGCCGGCCAGCAGGCGAGCCGAGTCAATACCGGCGTATCGCGGATCGGTATTGGGGAACATTTCACCGACATCCGGCAGACCGGCGGCCCCGGTCAGAGCGTCAATCAGTGCATGAAGAACCACATCTGCATCGGAATGACCCGCCAGGCCCATAGAATGAGGAATTTTAATGTTGGCCAGCATCAGATCACGATCGGGAGCCGTGCGGTGCAGATCGTATCCGATTCCCACCCGAAGATTGTCACGCATATATCATCCGCCTTCAGTGCCCGCGACCGGTTCACCGGACCATCGCAAGCCATATTCTTTAATTTTTCGATACAATGTCCGCTCGCCAATGCCGAGCATTTTGGCCGCCTGTTCGCGATTCCCCTGCACGGTTTCCAATGTTTTTTCAATCGCCTGGCGTTCGAGTTCCGCGAGGCTGATACCAACGAGACTGGTAATGGCCGTGTTTTTTGCAGAAGGGTGCAACGGAACCAGAGCCGTGGTGGCAACGGTTTCAACGCTGTAGCGGCCTGGGATTTCCACCGGCACATCATTGAGTTCCAGGCGAGGACCGGAGGCCAGCGCCACCATGTTTTCAATCACGTTTTCCAATTGTCGCACATTTCCCGGCCATGGATGCGCCATCAGGAGATTGCGAGCTTCCGGGGAAATTCCTTCTATCTTTTTTCCCATTTTTTCAGAAACCCGGCGGATAAAATGGCTGATCAGCGCGGGAATATCTTCTCGCCGCTGGCGCAGCGGCAGGAGGGGAATGGTGGCACCTTTGATCCGAAAATAAAGGTCTTCGCGGAATTCCCTTTTCACAACGGCTTCTTCGAGGTCTTTATTGGTCGCGGCCACAAACCGCACATCCACCTGAATCGGATCATTGGAACCGATGCGGGTAATTTGGCGGTCTTGAAGCACACGCAGGAGTTTGGCCTGCATGGTCAGGGGCATATCGCCAATTTCATCCAGAAAAAGGGTCCCCCCATCGGCATATTCAAAACGCCCCTGCCGGTCGGAACGCGCATCGGTAAATGCTCCGCGTACATGGCCAAAGAGTTCATCTTCCAATGTGCTGTCATTCAGGCCGGCGCAGTTCAAAGCGACGAAACGTCCCGCGGCGCGGCGCGAATTCTGATGAATCGCGCGGGCAACGAGTTCCTTACCCGTTCCCGATTCGCCCAGAATCAGTACGTTGATATCCGTCGGCGCAATCTGGCGCACCAGTTGAAGTGTGCGGCGCATTGCCTCGGAATTGCCAATAATTCCTTCCATGCCGAATTTATGATCAAGTGCGAGTTTAAAGCTCTGATTCTGGCGTGTTAATTCAATTGCCTGGGCGGCCCGCCGAACCTGGGCGCGGATTAAATCCATATCCAGCGGCTTTTCCAGAAAATCGTAAGCCCCAGCGCGCATGGCCCCCACCGCGGTGGCCACATCGCCATGCGCGGTGACCACAATGACCAGTGTTGCCGGACGGGATCGGCGGACGAAATCCAGCAGATCAAAACCGTCTTTGGGGCCATCCATGCGCAGGTCCGTGATGACCAAGTCGAAATCTTCGTCAATAAAATACTTTCTTGCATCATTAAGATTATGCGCCTGCTTCACCGGATAACCCATGCGAGCCACGGTCTCGCTCATGGCGTCGGCATGGTCTATTTCGTCATCCACTATCATGACTCGAATGGCCGGTTCTTTGCTCATGGCAGGTAAGATAACCCACACCATCGCCCGTTGCCAGCCGCAGGTTCAAACACGCGGTGAAGAGGTGGATTTTGGCGACGGAAAAACTGGAAATCCGCTGT
>JAJZOA010000333.1 GCA_021852225.1 Planctomycetota bacterium | reverse complement strand
GTTGCTGAATTGAGTCTATCCATGCGATGCGGCAATACAAGACCGATTTACGCAATATGTGCGCGTTTTACGCAAGTGATTCTATCGCGACGCTGGTTTTTGTCGCCCGCCCGCCGGCCGATGACCACTTCAGGTATCGGGTTAGCGTCAACAAGATACGCTGGCGGAATTGTCAGGTATTAATGTCATGCTCTTCTCCCGCGCCAGCAGCCGGACCATGCGGCATTTTCTGGAACCGGTGGCGGAATTGGCCCGGTGTAAGACCGGTTTGCCGGTGAAAATTCTGGCTCATCCGCAGGCTGCTGTTAAAGCCGCATTCAATGGCAATTTTCTGGATGGATTTGCCGGTATCCATCAGCAGGACCTTGGCATGATCGATACGCATTTTCAGAATCTGTTCGTACGGGCCGTGACCCAGAACCTGACGAAAACGATATTCAAGCGTGCGCCGCGGCATGGTCAGATGCCGACAAAGGTCCGGCACACCGATCGGATCACGAAACCGCGCGTTGATCAGCGCCAGTGCTCGGGCCACAGCCGGGTCGCTGGTCAGGTCCCGGCTCGTGGATCCGCGCACATGCACGAAACAGCCGCCGGGAAGGATATTGACATCCGGAACCGATTCTCCGGACTCCAGAAGTTGATCCAGTGCCCGGGCGCACTGGTAACCAAGCTGTTCAAAAGGTGCCTGCACACTGCTTAACGCCGGCGATGCGGTATCGCAAATTAATTCGTCGTTGTCCACGCCCACAATGGCAATATCAGATGGTATAGACAGGCCTGCTTCGTGGCAGGCGTCAGCCGCAAATGCTCCAATGCTGTCGTTGTACGCCATCAGCCCGATCGGTCCATGCGATTTCTTTCGCAGTGTGACCAACTGCTTGCCGAAATGGCGGGTCGGTTCATGATCATCAACGGTCAGAATCGCCGGCTTGGGTTTTCCCGCAGCGACCAGGGTATCGGCAAAACCGGCTTCGCGCAGCTTTGATAATTTTCCAGGTCGTTGAATGTACGCAAATTTGTGCAAATCCAATGCCAGCAGATGTTCGGCCGCAGCCCGGCCTTTGTCCCGGTCATCTGTGACAAAAATGGGCGCTTTTCCTTCCAGATCATAATTAATAATCCCGACAATGCGCGTGCGCCGGGCGCGCCAGCCTTTATAGGATATTTTTCCAAAGTTCCACACAATGGCCCCATCCACCTTGGAAGTGCAGCGGGCAAGCCAGCGATCATCCGCAAATCGCCAGCCGGGATGGCTGACGATGCGCCACAATGGCTGTTGCTCGCGCATGTATCGGTTAACGCCCAGGCGACAGTCTCGCCCGATGCTTAGCACCGGAGACAGCACGATCATTATTCGCCTGATGGGACCCGTTTTCATGCCAACTCCATTTCATCATGTCAGGGGCAACTATGCGCGCCGAACCGTCTGAATGCAACGATTGGTAATAAAACGCCCGAATTTCCAGCCGCCAACGTATCTCCGCCGCCGCACTTTTATCCGGCCATCGTTCTTGGTTAGTTGTACCCGTCGCATTGCCCGGGTAGATTCAACACAAGGGCGTTGCGGCAACGGGCCGCATTGCCGGTGCGTTCTAAACGGTTCCAATTATGCTGCTGGAAACCATTGTTGAACAGGCTTCCCGCCGAGGCGGACAGATCGCCATTGTCGATGATGTCCGTTCCACCACTTTTCGGGAACTGGTCATTGGCGGGCAGATATTCGCCGATTTCCTGGACGGTGCCGCTCCCGCCGAGCCTCACATCGGGCTCCTTATTCCCCAATCAGCCGCATTCGCCGTTGCCTTCCTGGCCACACGCTGGTCCAATCGGGTGGCCGTGCCGCTCAATTACCTTTTGCGACCGGCCGAGCTGTTGGACATTTGCCGTGACGCCAATCTCAAAACCGTTTTCACCATCCGCCACCCGCTTTTTACCCCGCTGGGCGAAGCGCTGACGGCCGCCGGGCTGCGGGTGATTTATATTCAGGACCTGTTGCCGTTTTCGGCATGGGTAAAATTCAAAGCCGCCGTGTTCCGCCGTCGCCTGCCCAGGCGCGACCCCGCCGATCCGGCTGTCATTCTGTATACCAGCGGCACGAGTTCCACGCCTAAGGGGGTGGTGCTGACCAACGGAAATCTGGATTCCAATGCGGCCAATTCGATTGCCCACGCGCGGTTCAATCAGCAGATGACCTTCCTGGGAATTCTTCCCATGTTTCATGCGCTGGGACTTATGGGTTGCTGTCTGGTGCCCCTTAGTCTTGGCTGCCGGGTTATTTACCTCGCCCGCTTTTCCGCTCCCGCGGTTCTTCAGGCCATCGGACGCCATCAGGTACAGGTGCTTATTGCCGTGCCAAGCATGTATGCGCTGCTGGCCAATGCCAAAAACGCAAATCGGGAATCCATGGCGCCTGTACAATATGTCATCAGCGGCGGAGAACCTCTTTCACTTTCACTTATGGAACGTTTTTACGAACGGTTTGGCCACACCATTCTTCAAGGCTTCGGACTGACCGAAACCGCGCCAATGGTCAGTTTTTCCACGCCATGGGATCATAAACCCGGAAGTGTCGGCAAGCCTGTTCCAGGCGAAGAGCTTCGTATTACCGACGATTCCGGCGCAGACCTGCCCGCCGGCACGGATGGCGAACTTCTCATTAGAGGTCCCAATGTGATGAAGGGATATTACAACCGGCCAGTTGAAACCGCCGCCGTGCTTTCCCCGGATGGCTGGTTTAAAACCGGCGACATCGCAAGAATCGACTCCGATGGATTCCTGCACATTACCGGCCGAAAAAAAGAAATGATCATTATGGCCGGTGAAAAAATCGCGCCCGGTGAAATTGAGGAAATTCTGCGGCAGCATCCGGCGGTGCTTCTGGCGGCGGTAATTGGGGCAAAAGACGCCCAGCGTGGCGAAGTTCCGATCGGCTTTGTCCAGTTGCAGCCCGACCTGACCGCGCCACCGACGCCTGCCGACCTTCGGACCTTCGTGCGTCAGCGTCTGGCGCCCTATAAAACCCCGCGGGAGATTTATATAATGGACGAATTGCCCCGGTCACCCACCGGGAAACTTCTAAAGCGGGAATTGCGCCTCCCGCCTCAGGAAGCGACCAGCACCACTGCCCGACCACTGGATTAATTCCCGGGCAGTTTACGGATTGACGAATTCATCTACATAAATATCTTGTACCGATGCGTTGCCCAGTCAGGAGCCAGAACCATGCGGTCTGAATCGAAATTGTGCGTGCACGTTTTTTCCACACAATGGGGGCCATGCGCTATTCTTCTGCGCGGTGAAAATCTCGTCCGGATATATACCGCCGCCAGAAACCAAAAGCGCCTGCTCGGCGATATTTACCACCAGCACGGGGCGGGTCTGACCCGTATAAAACCGTCGCAATTGCCGCGCTGGGCCGTCGAACTGACCGGCTTTCTCCGCCAATACTACGGAGGCCAGCCTAAGTCTATTGCGCGGCAAGCCAGTCCACGGCGGAAACTGGCGGGTTATCTGGACTGGTCGAGTGTGCGGGATTTTGACCGGCTGGTTCTGCAACATACCGCAGGAATTCCTTGGGGCCAAACGCGGACATATGGAGAGTTGGCTGCGGCCATGGGAAAGCCGGGTGCCGCACGTGCGGTCGGTGCGGCGCTGGGCCGCAATCCGTGGCCCGTTCTGATTCCTTGCCACCGTGTTGTTGGGGCAAATGGTAAATTAACCGGATTTTCCGGCTTTGGCGGCGTGCAGGCAAAAAGACGCATGCTGGCCAGAGAGCGACCGCCCGTCCCAGACTGACTTAAATCGGGCGCTTCGAACCAGCCCGGTCCTGATCTTAATAAGATAATTCTGTACTGCGGGCCTTTGAGCTTGGCACCACTACCCCGGTGCCCCATTATTCGGTCGCCCCCGGCGGCTTTGGACTCACTACCTTCCACGCAAGGCCGAGCGTTTTCATCGTCAGAATAGTCCAATAGGTAATATCAAATTCAAACCACCGCATTCCATGGGCCGCGGAACGCTGCTGGGCATGATGGTTGTTGTGCCAGCCTTCCCCAAACGATACCAGCGCCACCCACCAGTTGTTACGCGAGTCATCTTCGGTTTCAAAATTCCGATATCCCCATGTGTGAGCGGCTGAATTCACAAACCAGGTCGCGTGATACATCACCACAGTTCGCAGACAAATGCCCCACAGCACCCATGCAAAACCGGTCGTCAGACTCCCCATCAGCCACCAGCCCAGTCCGAACAGCAATGCGGCGGCAAAAAACTGGGGTACATACCAGTATTTATCAAAAAACATCATGACCGGATCTTTTTGAAGGTCTTTGGTGACGGAATATGGGTCTTCATCCGGGCGGGCGGAATGCAGAATCCAGAAAACGTGCGACCAGCAGAATCCGTCTTTGGGTGAATGCGGGTCACCTGGTAAATCAGACTGTGCATGGTGCAGCCTATGCGTTCCAACCCATTTAATCGGGCCGCCCTGCCAAGAAAGGCAGGCAAACATCGTCAGCATATATTCCACCCATTTATAGGTGGCAAAACTCCGATGCGTCAACAGCCTGTGGTAACCCAGCGTAACGCCCCAGGCACCGGTAATCCAGCACATGGCCAGAAAAACGCCCAGCGATGACCAGCCTATAAACATCGGCAGGAACGCCACCACCGCCAGAATATGCAGGATAAGAAACACCGAGGTGTGATACCATTGAAACCGAACCGACTGGCCATCGCGCAAAACGCGACTCCGCAAAAACTTGCCTTTGGACTCAGATCCGCTGTCCGCAACTTTTGTTCCCTCGTCCGGCCTGGATAAAACCTGGGTTAATTCGGCTTTTTCAATCAATGTCACGATATCCTCGTATCAACGCGCAGGTCCGCCCGCCGCTAACGATCAGGCGCGAACCGTCGCTGCTCTACTGTTCTTGTATTGTAGCAGGCTGGCCTGAAAATATCGAATACCCGCAGCGGGAAAACACGCACAATTTCCGCCGTTGCGTTACAATATCGCCGCCTTGAATGGCTTGTGGAGTCCGCATGACGCAAAAGTATCGCAAAATTCTCGTTACCTCGGCTCTTCCGTACGCCAACGGTTCGATCCATATCGGACACTTGGTGGAATATATTCAAACCGACATCTGGGTCCGGTTCCAGCGCCTCTGCGGCCACACCGTCACCTACCTGTGCGGCGACGACGCCCACGGCACCCCCATCATGCTCCGTGCCCGCAAGGAAGGTCTTGAACCGGACCAGTTCATCGCCCGCATGAATCAAGAGCATCAGGAGAGCTTTGCCCGGTTTGATATCGGTTTTGACCAATATTATTCCACCCATTCACCTGAAAACCGCGAACTTTGCGGTATTTTATACGCGCGGCTTACCGCAGCCGGACATATCGCCGAGCGCCAGGTCGAACAATTCTTCGATCCGGCCGAGAAAATCTTTCTGCCTGATCGCTTTATCCGCGGCACCTGCCCCAATTGCAAATCGCCTGACCAATATGGCGACTCCTGTGAAATCTGCGGAAAAACCTACGATCCCACCGACCTTCTTAATCCCAAAAGCGCCATCAGCGGTGCCGTACCCGAACGCCGCAGCAGCCCCCATTTTTTCCTGCGGCTGGAACACTTCCGCGATGCCCTGCAAGGGCTTATGGCCAATGGATTTGTGGATGAATCCGTCGCGCGCAAACTCGCTGAATGGTTCGCGGACCAACTGAAGGACTGGGATATTTCACGCGATGCTCCCTTCTTCGGTTTTGAAATTCCCGGCTGTCCCGGAAAATATTTCTATAACTGGCTTGATGCCCCCATCGGCTACCTCGCCGCCTTGGCCCGGTTCCTGCGCGGCAATGCCGACGACGCGCTGGAATACTGGCAGGATGCCGATCTGGAAATTTATCATTTCATCGGCAAGGACATTGTTTATTTTCATGCCCTGTTCTGGCCGGCGATCCTTCTTGGCACCGGACTTCACACACCACGCAAACTCTTCGTCCATGGCCATCTGACGGTCAACGGAGAGAAAATGTCCAAAAGCCGCGGCACCTTCATTAATGCGGATCAATACGCCCGCCATCTGGACCCGCAATGGCTGCGATATTATCTGGCCACGCGGCTGAACGCGGCGCCCGCGGACCTGGACCTTAGTTTTGAAGATTTCGCCGCCCGCGTGAACAGCGAACTGGTGGGCAAACTCGCCAATCTTATCAGCCGGGCCGCGCCCATGCTCGTAAAAAATCTGGATGGCCGCACCGGTATTCCCCTGGCCGACGCCCTGCCGCTCCTGAAGGAAATTCGCGATGCCCAGTCCGTTATCGCCCAGGCTTACGAAGACCGCAATTACGCCGCCGTTACCCGGTTGATCTGCCAGTTGGCCGATAAAGCCAACAAATATGTTGAAGATCAGGCGCCCTGGTCGCTGATAAAGAAAGACCCCGAAGCGGCGCGTGGCGTATTGACCGCGGCTTTGGAATGTGGCCGGATTCTGACGCTTTACCTTAAGCCCATTCTGCCCGCTTACGCCGCCAAGGTTGAAGCCTGCCTGCGGGTTGGCCCCATGAAATGGTCCGATGCGGTGGATTCCATGCCATCACAGAAAATCAATCCCTTTGAACATCTTATTACCCGTATTGACGAAAGGCAGATACACGCCATGCTTCAGGAAAATGTGAATGCCGCTACCGATGCCACACCTGCCGCGTCCGCAGCCAGCGCACCGGCTCCTGCCGCGGTAAGCGCCCCGCCGGATGAACCGCTTGCCGCCACCTGCACCATCGATCAGTTCGCCGCCATAGATCTGCGCGTGGCGCGCGTGCTGGAAGCCGCCGCGGTGGTTGAAACCGATAAACTGATGCGCCTTGTTCTGGACGCCGGACCATTGGGTAAGCGGAATATTCTGGCGGGTATAAAAAAGGCCTATTCCGCGGAGGAACTGGTCGGTCGCCTGGTGATTTTTTGCGCCAATCTGGCGCCGCGCAAAATGAAGTTCGGCATAAGCGAAGGCATGATTCTGGCCGCCGGGCCTGGCGGAACCGAAGTATTCCTGCTTGCGGTGGACTCCAAGGCTACTCCCGGCCAACGGGTGCACTAGAATATGCCAGCGGCATAATGGGATGCGGTGCCACAAGGTGCCGCTGACTTTAACAGGGTGGTGTTTGTGTCAATTAATTGTGCCATAGTCGGTCTGGAACAGATACAGAAGGACTGGGTGGATGCCATAGCGCAGGCCCGCGACGCCGGCAAAATTAATATTGTCGCCGTCGCGCAGCTTCAAATGGGTTCAGCCCGTAATTTGGGACAACGGCTGGACGCTCCATTTTATGTTGATTTCCGCCGCATGATGCTTGAGGCCACCCCGCAAATCGTCATTCTGGACCGGCCGCGGAATTTTTCGCTGGATTTCATCATCGCCTGCATTCAGCAGGAAATCGGCATTTTCAGCCTTGGCCCGCCGGTGCAGAACCTGAACGAAGCCCGCAAATTGAGTCTGATGCTCGAACCGGTTACACCGCTCCTTTATATCTGGCCGCGGATGACTTCCTCCTGGGCCATGCGCCAATGCCGAAATTCCGAAGATTATCTTAGCGGCCTCCGCTTTCTGGCCGGCAATTGGACCGGCATTACCCATTCCCGCGCCCGGGACTGGCCCGCCGCACAAGCCTCGGTTCGATCGCTTTCCGTTCTGGCCTGGGATGCCTGCCGCACCGTTATTGAAACCCTCGGCGTGCCCGCATCCGTATTCGCCGCCGTGCAGGGCGAACTGGGAAATCGTGACCGGTTTACCGATGTCAACGGTTCGGTCTGCATGACCCTTCGCTTTATTGAAGCCACCGCTTCCCTGGTGGTCTGCGACCATGACTCACCCCTTACCCGCACGCTTTCACTTTTTAACGCCAGCCAGCTTGTGACCATCTCTGACCATGCCTATAACGTGCGGGCTGCCTCCAACGGCGAAAAACTGGAACAGGATTCCGCACCCGCGCAATCCTTTGATCTTCCCTGGAAGCCCCTCCTTGCCGAGCTGGACGAATTTTGCACGCAGTTTGTCGCCCCGCCGACCCCCGACCGAGGCTGGCCACATTTCCTTACCGAAACGGCGGCCACGCTGACCGCCATGATGGTCTCCCACCGCACAGGCGCGGCCGAATCGCCGCAACACTTCCGCGGCCTCCACGGATAGTCCCGCCTTGAACGGATACATAACTGGCCGCTTTGTGTGCTTTTCGTTTGCACTTTAGACCCTGAATCTGTTGCGCCATGAAAGCTGAAAACCGTCCGATATGTCGGTCTTGTTTCAGCAGCCCGGCAAAAATGGCGTGGACTTGCCGGCGGCCTGTTCGCCAGGCCAATCCCACCCCGGCAAATTGTTACCCTTGCGCTAAATTTTCCCGCTCCCATTTGGTCAATCCGGTGACAGACGTTAAAGTATCCCTGTTTTAGGCGCGCCGCCGCGCGGCTTCAGGCTAGCGCGGTTCGCAACCCCTTGAAAGGACGTTTTCCCATGGCCCGAATCAACCGCAAAGACCTGCTGAAGGACA
>JAJZOA010000165.1 GCA_021852225.1 Planctomycetota bacterium | reverse complement strand
TCCGGTTTTGCTTTCCAGCCGCGGGTATGGCATTTTCTGGGACAACCCCGCCATTACCGATGTCAGTGCCGGCGGCGCGATGCTTGTCGCAATACCCGCCGGGAATTTATTTGATGCTTCCGGCACTTCGGGCGGTCTGACAGGTGACTATTACTCAGGAACGGACTTTCAATCTCTTAAGGCCACCCGTGTGGATTCCAGTTTTGACTTTAATTCCAACACCACTTGGGGCCATGGACCGGTGAACGGAATCGGAGCAACCAAATTTTCCATTCGCTGGCACGGTGAAATTCTGGCACCAAAAACTGGCGAGTATACGTTTGCCACCACCAGCGACGACGGCGCACGCCTGTGGATCGACGGCCAGCAGATCATTGACGACTGGCACACCCAGCCGGCAACGACATCCATGGGGCGCATACATCTGGAAGAAGGAAAAAAATACAGCATTAAAATCGAATATTTTCAGCAGGGCGGTCCAAGCGCCTTTCAACTTGGCTGGCAGACGCCGGCTGAAAATGCGGCAGAACAGAAATTGATCTGGCAGTCTGCTGTGGGTAACTGGATCGATTATTACGTGATGCGCGGCCCGGAACTGGACGATGTGATTGCCGCCTGGCGCCAGATAAGCGGACCTGCGCCCATGATGGGCCGCTGGGTCTGGGGCTTCTGGCAGTGCAAGGAACATTACAACACTCAACTTCAGGTGCTGGGTGTGGCGGCGGAATACCGTTCCATGCATATCCCTATGGATGGCATTATTCAGGACTGGTATTACTGGGTACCATACCCATGGGGCTCCAATAAATTTGATCCGGTCCGCTATCCAAATCCAGGCGACATGATTGCCGCCATTCATAAGGAAAACCTGCATTTTATGATCAGTGTGTGGGGTAGATTTGCCCCAGGATCCGCCAATTATGACGAAATGGAAAAGGCGGGCGTCTTGTATCCAACTAAGTGCAAAGATCGCTATTACGATCCATTCAATCCTTTGGGCCGCGAGTTGTACTGGCATAATCTTAAAACACAACTGTTTTCGCTGGGTGTGGATGCCTGGTGGCTGGACGCCTCAGAACCCGAACTCTGTATGCGCTGGGGTGAATTTGCCAATATTAAAACATATATGGGCTGGGGCGCATTTGTTTACAACGCCTATCCACTGATGCACACCAAAGCTGTTTATGACGGTCAGCGGGCGACCACTTCCCAAAAGCGCGTCATGATTCTCACGCGGTCGGCCTGGGCCGGGCAGCAACGCAACAGTGCCATCACCTGGTCCGGGGATATTCAGGGCACCTGGCAGGTGCTGCGCCAGCAGATTGCCGGCGGCATTAACTTTGCGCTCAGCGGCATTCCATATTGGAATACCGATATTGGCGGCTTTTTCATCCACCAGAGTCCGCAGGACCCCGCCTATCAGGAATTGTTTGTACGCTGGTTTCAGTTCGGCGCGTTTTGCCCGCTATTCCGTGTGCATGGCACCGATTACCCCAAGGAAATGTGGCGTTTTGGTCCGAAAATCATGCCCATGCTGGTCAAGTTCGATCACCTGCGTTACCGCCTGTTGCCGTACATTTACAGCGTATCGTGGATGGTTACGCAGCGGGGCTATACCATGCTGCGCGGCCTTATTATGGATTTCCGCACGGACCGGAAAGTGCACGATATCGGCGATCAGTTCATGTTCGGCCCGGCAATCCTCGTCAATCCGGTGCTGGAACCGGGGGTCACCGCACGCGCGGTGTATTTGCCCGCAGGCAGTCAATGGCATGATTTCTGGACGGGCAAAGTGTACAAAGGCAATACCCATGTCAGCGCGGCGGCGGAACTGGATTCCATGCCTCTGTTTATCCGCAGCGGTTCGATCGTGCCGCTGGGGCCGGTTGTGCAATATGCCGCCCAGCCCGCGGACCCGCTGGAGATTCGTATTTATGCCGGTGCCGACGGCAACTTTACCTTATATGAGGATGAATGCGATTCATACAACTATGAACGCGGCGTTTATGCCACCATTGATTTTAATTGGATTGACCATACCCGCGAACTGCACATTGGCCCGCGGCACGGACAGTTCCCCGGAATGCTGAAACAGCGGACCTTTCATATTGTGCTGGTAAAGCCCGGCCATGGCGGCGGCTTGGAACCGGCCGCTGCGCCCGACAAAGTGATTGCCTACGCTGGCGAAGCGGTAAAACTTGTGCTGTAGTCGGACCGCGTCGCGCCTTATACCGGCGCTACCCAAACCATTGGCCTGTCATGCAGCATGTGGAGTTTAATTAAGCAGTGTAGCTATCAACATTATCTTATCCATAGTGTAATGCCTTGAACCATTAAACGCAAAAGGACGGCCAGATTATTAACTGGCCGTCCTTCATTTCAGTGTCATTTCATTGCGTCAAGCTGAATTCATGCGATTTTGCGTCGCCGGGCCACCAGCAGGCCCATGGCGCCAGCCCCCAGCAAACCCAATGTCGCCGGTTCCGGAACCACTTGCACAATTTCCAGGCCGTGAAGCCCGTTATTACCACCGCCACTCGGGGTAATCTGGTTGTACTGCAAAGTGGAACCGGTCACGTTGGTCCATTCGATATAGGTGGCAGTCCCGGCACCGGCCGCCGTTGAAGCCGAGTTGTCGACATAGCCGGTAAAGGCCGTCCCGGTCAGATCATCGGTCTTGAAATATTGTCAGGTGCCGGTATTACTTTGAATGTAGGCCTGACCAAGCCTGCCGTTCACGTCTGCGCCGACATAGGCATACACATCATAAATTGCGTAGGGGATATTCTTGACGGTAAGGGTGACATTTGTGTCAAGATACGAGTTGTTCATGATGGCATCGGGGGTTGTATCATACGCCGTGTCGGCGCTGGTGCCGGATTTTGTCACGCTCCAATTGTCATTGGCGCTATAGGTGGCTGTAACGCCAGTGGTCGTATTCGTGCCGCTGTTGTACTGGCCGATAATATTCCCGTTGCTGTCATAATTATAATCATCCAGGGTGGTGTTGCCGCCCGCATCATTGTTCGGAATTGTAATATTATTTCGATAGGCGTCATTCCAATTTGCGACCGGCACGACTCCAATTACATCCGCCAGTGTGACCGGGTGGTAGGACTGGCCATCGCTGAAATTGTAGCTGATCGCATTAATTGTGGCTGCGTGCAGTGCGGCCGCCGAAGCTGCGATACACAGGGCCACCGCAGAAACAGCCAGTTTGCCGGAAGTTCTCATCGGACACTCCTTAAAAAAAATAGAATCCGGAAGGCGCAATTTCCCTGCGGTAACACACCACCGGGCGATCTCCCGAAGATTTTGAATTCAATCGACGCCTTGGAAAATAAAATGATGCTCTGATCTTCCTCGTGGTCTGGTTTACCGCAACCACGCGGCAAGCGAACGGCAGCTTGCCTTTTTCAAGGCTAATCCGTTTGCCTCCGGTTGCGAGCCTGCTTTAAAGCAGGCCATCCTGCATCGGCGTATGCACAACTCGCAAAGCCGACCGTTTGATTCCATTAAGGTAAAGTCTACAACATGCAGATCAGAAGACAAGAGACAAAAAGCGAATAGGTAAAAAAAAGTATAGACATTTTGCGTAATATGATATCTGCGTATATGCTATGCCTCATGCCGCAGACCCGTGAGAGCCTGAATCGCCATAAATCCGTGGCTGCGGATGCCTCACCGCCTCGCCAGTTGCGTATCGCCGTGCGGTTATGGGATTGGTCCGACTGGTGCCGACAGGTCATGCGCGGCATCCAAAGTTATGCGCATGCCAAACCGGATTGGCGGCTTTATATTGTCAGCGGTGCCAACGAGGCTGGCGGAATATTTCACCGCCGGCAAAACTGGGATGGAATTCTTACCCACGTGCTTGGCGAAGTCGCCGCCGTGCGCGGCTTGATCCGCGATGCCCATACCCGCGTCGTGTCATTTTCCGCCCGGCCGCCGCGAGCCTTGAAAGATATTCCCGCCGTGCGTGTCAATGACGATGCCGTCGCCATGGCTATTGGCAACCATTTTCTTGCCGGCGGCTTTCGGCAATTCGCATATTATGGCATACGCGGTCCCGTTCGCTGTATCGATTATCGCGCGGCGGCAATTCTGAATTTCGCCCGAACCGTAGCCTGCCCTTGTCAGATGACCGAAGCCGGCCTGGGGTCCGCACCCACAATGTCCGCGCTGGTCAAATGGGTGCGCCGTTTGCCCAAACCTGTGGGCGTGTTCGCTTGGAATATGCCGCAGGCCAGAACCATTGTTCAGGCTTGCCAGCGCGTTGGCATTTGCGTGCCCGAACAGGTGGCTGTGGTCGCCTGGGATGATGACGCCGTTCTGGCTGAAAGTATTGAGCCGACCATCTCCGCCGCCGTCCTGCCTGCCGAGCGCCTGGGCCATGAAGCCGCCCGCCTGCTTGACCGTTTGTTGACGGGTGAAAAGCCGCCGGCGGAAACAACTCTGGTGGAACCCACCGGGCTGTTGTATGTTCGCCAGTCGTCGGATGCCGAAAGCATTCCAAGATCGACCGGTCTATCTTGCCGAACAATTTATACGTGAGCACTCCGCTGATCCTCTGGCGGTCAGCGATGTGGCGGAATATCTGAGAATTTCCCGGCGCAGTCTGGAAAACCATTTTAAACGGGTGACCGGAAAAACCGTAAACGCGGCCATCATGACCGCCCATATCCAGCGTGCAAGACAGCTTATGCTGGAAACCAACTGGCCTTTGCATCGCGTCGCCAAACGTGCCGGTTTCGGTACCAGTCGCCATTTCCATCGCATATTTCGGCAACACGAAGGAAAAACGCCCAAAGAATATCGCGCGGTTTTCGGCGGAAAATCCCCATCTGCTGCGTAACCGAAACCCGGCCGCCGAAAATTCGACCCGACGGTTCCGAACCGGTGCCGGCAGAATGCATTGGCGACGGTGCGGCCGTGAAAAAGGCGATGTGACGATGCGACACGGGTATTCGCCGCGGACAGGCCGGCAACGCTTTTCGAGTTTAATGAAAAAGTTGTAAAGTCCGGCATGGTAATGCCGCCGCAAAGATATTGCTCCATCCGCTCTCGCATGGCGCGCACTTTTGCTAACCACAACACCTTCGTATTTATCAGGTATGTGTGTATATCTATATGAAATAAATCCGGTGTGGTTATTATTGGGGGGGCGACCCATATTCGCAGTTTAGGATTTGCCGGTGAGTGATCTTGCAGGCAACGGCGAGGCAACGAACCGGCGGCGAAGGAGGCTCGGTTTACCTGTCGCCGTTGCCGTCGGCGCGCCGGAGTCCCAGGGAGCAAATGATGTGTGGATCGGCCTGTTCGGGTTCCTCGGTTACATTGCACAATTCATTTTCCGCCCGCAATTCGATGACCAGCCGCGCCAGTGCATCGCTGTCCACCTTTTCCCGCAGGCGTTTCCCCAATCGCTCCCGTGCGGAATCCTTTAATGGATAACGGTAGAGTTCATCGATCGTCCGGTCCAATTCGGGCGGCTTAAAGAGCGAGTTGCCCAGGCTCGCGTCGTAGGCCATCAGCAAATCGTACACTTTGCGCCGCACACTTCGCGAGCCGCCCAATTGGCCGCCCACGGCCCTTTGATCCTTCACCGCAATCGCCAGCGCGTTGCCCACCCATTCGTGATGGTCGGGAAACCTTTCCACGGCCGGGGCCTGCGGGTTGCATTCGGCGGCCCGCAAAATCTCTTTGGCGGCCTCTGTCACAATCTCCCCCTGCTTGTCCAGCCAGATCAGCGAGTTATTTCCCGTCGCATTCCGGGTAAACGTGATAACCCCCTCGGGCTGGCCATTGGTGGGCTTATGTTCCCGCGTGGAATAGACCACGTTGGGCAGCGCCTCAATTGCGGCCGCCAATTTCGGATCATTTTCCGTTGCCTTGCGCCAAATTTCGGATGCATAGGACGAAATATCCACATCTGATTCATCCTCCCTTTCCAGCATGGCGGAGTTCTCATTAAACAGATTGTGGAACATCTCGGTGTTTTCCACCGGATCCCCCTCGATAAACATTTCATCTGAGCCGATGATTTCGCCCTCTTGTCGCTGCCTTTGGCGGATTCTCTGATGGAGCCTAATAATGCGTTCGACCCCGTCCGCCGGTAGAAAGCTGTGCACCAGAATTTCCGGGGATTGCTGCCCAATTCGATCCACACGTCCCACCCGCTGAATCAGGCGGATAAGCGCCCAGGGCAAATCAAAATTCACCACCACCGCGCAATCCTGCAGATTCTGACCTTCACTAAGCACGTCGGTACTGACCAGCACACGCAATTCATCGTCCGTGCCAATGCGCGAACGTGCTTCGTTGCTTACCGGGCTGAACTGCTGCACCAGTTTTGTGGGGTTTTCGCTTTGCCCGGTCACCACCGCCAGGGCGGTCACGCCCGCTCTATTTAGCTGTCGTTCCAGATAATTGGCGGTATCCGCGAACTGCGTAAAAATGAGCACCTTTTCCCGCGCATAGGTCTGCTTCAGCAACTTCGTAAGTTCCATAAGCTTGGCGTCATTAGCCGGGTCCCAGTCGCCGACGCGCTTGCGGATAAGTTCCAATGCGGCAATATCTTCCTGCAAATGTGCCGCAAGCGCGGCATCAAAAAATTTCGCCGGCAGCCATCGAAAGGCCTTGTTATCCTGCATTCGTGTATAGATCGCTTGAGTCTCATCCGGTGTATAACCGCCGGCAATATCATTTTCCTGAGAATCGTCGACGGCATCGACCAGGCTGTCGTTATCCACCACTGTGGTTTCAAAAATGGTCGCGTCTGATGAACCAATGGCAACGTCCAGATTATTCTGGAGGGCAAACAGGGCCGCCTTGTCCCGCTGGATATGCCGCTCAATCGTCAATTCAAACGCGGCCCCGCTGCTTTCCAGCCGTTTGAAAAAACTGGTACGGCAAAAGCCGATCAGGTGTTTTCCCGCCCGCGAAAGGTCGTCCACCAGTTTACGATGTGCTTCTGAACTGTCGGGCCAGGGCAAAGGGGCTTTGACATAATTCCCCAGCCCATACCGTGGCAGGCGCAGTCCGTTGATTGCTTGGACCGTTTCATCCGCGTGCATTTTCGCATATTGGTCGGCGGCATTGTTTTCATCTACCGCGAAGGTTACGCTGCGGAGGACCCGTTTGGGAAAATAAGACTTTCTCCCATCATGAAATTGCAGGTATTGGCGTCCATTGGCTGGATCCAGCTTCGCATAATTCTTTTTAATAAACCCGCGTGTGCGGCGCACAAGAAATTGATCCATCAGCAGCCGCCAATCCTCGGGCAGATCGGTTTTTTCAAAGGCGGCTATCGTATGCGGATCCGCCTGCGTGCGTGCGGAAAGCATATCCATGCCATGCTGCCGGATAAAATTCTCCGGCCTTACTCCGAGTTGCGCCTCGGCCGCCAAAAATAGCCGCAACTGGCTGGAGAGGTCGATCAGTTCCTTGTTATAGGGTGTGGCCGTCAGCAGAATGACATCGCTCTCATTGCGTTCGATATAATCGCGCACGGCCTTGTATTTGGCCGTTTCACGGTTCCGCAGGTTATGGCTTTCGTCGATCAGCACCGTGCGAAAGCGTTTTTCATCCTTCAGTTTGCGATCGACCAGACTTAGCGGCATCACATCGCCGCGAATCTCGTAGCTGTGCAGATAATCCTTCCACATTTCCACCAGATTTCGCGGGCAGATCACCAGCGTCTCATGATTCTTTTCTTCCTGAATTGCCTTGGCAATGGCGGATCCCACCAGTGTTTTTCCCAGCCCCACCACATCGCCGATCATTACGCCTCTTTGTGTCCTGATTTTCCGGAGTGCGAGCTTTACCGCTTTGCGTTGAAATTCCAGGAGTTTGTTCCCCATATCATCCGGCAGGTCAAATTCATCTTCGCCGAGCCGGGCATCTTCCGCCAGGTGATAGGCCATCTTTAAATAGATATGGTAAGGCGGCGGCTGCACCGGGCGTGCCCAGCTTGATTCAATAATGTCCGCAAGCTGGGTGGAAATATCCAGGCACCACCGGTCAAGCCAGCGGTCAGAAAACCATCGGGAAAGTTTATCCCAGGCGTCGGTGTCGGTAATATCCACATTCAGTTCACCCTGCGCGCGCAAGCCAGCCATGGTCAGGTTGCTGCTGCCCAGAAACCCAAGTTTCGGGCTTAGCGCATCGGGCCGTTGGAGAAGGTACAATTTGGCGTGCAGCGGATAGCGCAAAAACAGTTTCACCACGACCTTTCCCGTCCGAATTTGCCCGGCCAGGCGGCGCAGGCCGCGTTCATCCGCCTCGGTCGGTGCCCCCATTTGCAACTGCTGGCGAAAGTTTTCCGCCAGTTTCCGCAATAGCTTTTTTGACTCCCCGGTATCCAGTTGCGCCAGCGGGTCGGCGTTTTCATGCATTTGCAGCGCAATGCGCAATTCTTCCTCCGGCAGCCTCTGCATGCCCACCAGCAGGCGGCAACAATGGCCTTCGCCACCGGCCCATTTTTCTACATATTCATCCAGGAACCGCCAGCCGCGCAGGTTAAAATAACCGACGCAGAAATCCGCCCGCTGGCTCACTTCCATCGCTTTTTGCAGCGTGGGAAGCAGATCGTTTTCGATATTGTCAAAAATTACCGGCATAGAGGTTTAATC
>JAJZOA010000294.1 GCA_021852225.1 Planctomycetota bacterium | reverse complement strand
CGTACCTTCTGACGGGATATTGGTGGCGTATACTGGTGTGACAGTTTATCCGCCTCCGCTGTGGTCTTTTACAACAAACCACGATCAACGAACAGAAAAATCGAACTCCCGCCAATTTGCTTGTGGAAACAAAATCTGTGGAATCTGTGGAATCTGTGGATTGGTTTATTCTGGTGCGATTTTGTTTCGTGATGATGATCATTGGCTTCCGGTTATGCGTTACCCAGCGTCTTGGGGCGAAGCATATCAAATTCCTCCAGCTTTTCACTTTGTGAAATGAAGCCCCCCCCGCTGGTGGGCGTGCGCTTAAGGCTCAAAGCCCTGGTTAACCGGATGGCTTGACCGGAACCCGGTATCATCTAGAATAGTGAACTCCACGCACCAGTAGCTCAGTTGGTAGAGCAGCTGACTCTTAATCAGCGGGTCCAAGGTTCGAATCCTTGCTGGTGCATTCAAAATACAGGGGGCCGGATGATGGATTACGGCACAAGGCGATCTGCGGGAAGCGCGGCTGTCACAATGCTTGTCGTGCTGATACTTTCCGTCGGCACCGGTGGCGCCACTGCGGCGGCGGCCAACCGCATCACAATGCAACAGAGATTAAGCGCCAAGTTTAAGGTGAATTTTAACCAAACACCGGTGCGCAAGGCGTTTTCCGCCATGGCGCAGGCTCTGCATCTGAATGTGGTATTTGACGCGAGCAGTGTTGCCGCGGTAGGGACGCAGCCAACAACAACTATTTCTCTGCACATTCGCCATGCGGAAAGTGCCAACTGGATATTGGATCGGATGACACACAAGGTCTCAAGCGGCCCGCTTGACTGGACCGTTGCCCACGATTCGTTGCTGGTCGGTTCGCATGACTGGATAACACAGCACAAGGTGCTTCGCATTTACAATGTGGCGCCCCTGGTTCTTAAGCGACTGCAGACACATATCTGGTATGTCAGTCGCCCGCGATTAATCAAATTGACCCGTTTAATTGAAAATTCGGTGGACCGGAACGATTGGATCGCAAACGGCGGAATCGTGGGAAATATCGCGAGATTCCGAAGTTGTCTGATTATCGTCAACACACGGCGCAACCAATGGGCCATTGAGAAAATACTAGCCGGCCTGGAAAGGGCGACCGCGAATGGGGAAAAAAATCCGCGCGTTTATGGAATCGGTCCCGGTAACTTTTTGTTCAACTGGTGAAGGAGTCATGATGCGAAAACTGAATTTGGTCGCGACGTTGCTTGGTCTTGCCGGCGCTATAGCATTTATCGCCGGATGTCAGACTGCCGGAACTGGCGCAACCGATGGCGGCTTGCGGCCGGCCTCAAATGGGCCTGCACACCTGACGGAGGTCAGCCTGTTTCCCAACGGGTTTGGCGTGTTTGAATATCAGGGAGTGGTTCACAACAATGCCACGCAGACGCTTACCTTCCGCGGCGACCAGATTAATGACGTCCTGGGTTCCATGGTATTTCAGGATGCCGGCGGCGGGCACGTCGGGGAGATTACTTTTCCCACCCAAACCCCGCTGTCCACTTTGCTTCACGGCTTTCGCGTGGACCTGGACGGACTGCCTTCGCGTTTTGACATGCTGGCCCAGCTTCGTGGCGTTTCAGTGACAGTGGCATTGCGAAAACCGGCCCAAAAACGCATCACGGGCCGCATTATTGATTTACGGTCACAGCATCCCGGCATTTTGAATACGCCTCTGGTGGTCAGAGCGGGCAACAGGCCGGTTATCAGGCAGCACTCCGGCTGGGTGATCAATCTTCTGTGCGGCAGTACGATACGGCAGATAAATGTCCGCAATGTGGCAGCGATTACCATCCGTGACGCGGCGGTCCGCCGATCTTTCGGCCGCGCGCTGGACGCTTTGGCCGACCAGCCGGACCGCAGTTCGCATCCGGTGACGGTCTGGTTTCACGGCCATGGCCGTCGCGCGGTCGGGTTTGCTTATATTACTGAAACACCGGTATGGCGCATGACCTACCGGATTATTGAGCCAGCGGGAAAACAAAGGGCAAATACCGGAGCCAGCGCGGCCCATCCGGCCACCGCAACACTCCAAGGCATGGCGATTGTAGCCAATCAATCCAGTGCGGACTGGAACAATGTGCGACTCGATATTCGCGGCGGTGAGCCGGTATCGTTCCTGTCAGATTTATACCAGCCTCTGTACATGCGGCGACCTGTTCATCCGCAGCCGCCAGGATTATTTCCTGCGCCGCAAACGTATGACCGCGCCTTGACAGGCCATGGTAGCCCCACCATTATTTCACGGCAGATGTATGATCAACTCCGGGCTCACGCGGTTGCGGCGGCCCAGGGGGGCGGCCAGAGTTTTTTTAGCAGTGCGGGCGGAGCGACCTTCGGGTTGCGCGCGCAGGACGCTGCTTCGGAAAAGGTGGCCATGTCCCGAATTCCCTTTAACCCGCTGGCGGGCGTTCAGGCCATGGCGGATGCCGGAAAAGCTCATCCAGCCTTCGATTACCATGTGAATAAAATAAGTGTGGCGCGCGGTCAATCCGCCATGGCGCCAGTGCTGGTGGCACCCATACAGGCAGATCCGGTGGATTACTATTCCGCCGTGAATATGAACGGCATATTCGGAGCATCTCCATATCCATTCCTGGCGCTGCAACTGAAAAACAATACCGGGAAATTTCTGCCCGGCGGGCCGGCTGCGGTATATCAGGGGGCAACATTGGCAGGCCAGGCAACGCTTCCATCCATGAAACCGGGGCAACGCCATACCCTTCGTTTCGCCGTGGATCGCGCCATGCGTGTAATGCTGAATCTGAACAAAGCCGGCCCCCCTGAAATGACAAAGGCCGGCGTGAAAGCGGGCGTAGTGGCATGGCACTTTAATGTGGATACCCGCTACCGCTTCGTGGCGACCAACTCTGCCGCGACGCCAAGAAAGCTGGTTCTGGAAAGCACTATTCAGTGGAATGGACTTATTTCCCCATCACCCGCCAGCCTGCCCAAGCCGAAGCATCAGGTCTGGCGGTTCAAGCTGACGGTGCCGGCGCATGGCCGAAAGGTTCTTAACCTGACGGGTCGCACATACCAGCAGGACAGCGTGTCACTGGCCGCGATGAACAGCCACGGTCTGACGGCATTTCTGAAAAAACATCCCACCCTGCCGCTGGCGGTGGTTGCGGCCATTCACCGTGGTCAGAAACTTAACGCGACTGTGGATGCCGCCACCAAGGCCATCGCGTCAACCAACGTGCAGTTGAGCACAGTTAAGACCATTATCGCGCAGTTGGAACAAAGTCTTGCGACAGAGAAAAAAGTCACTCCCGCTTACACCAATATGGCCACTCTTTTAAATAAACAGGATGTGCTGTTTGTTGAATTGAACAACACACTTGCCCGCCAGAACACACAGCTGAGCGCAGCCCAGTCGGCGGCAAACCGTTACTGGAATGATTTGAACATTCCCATGCAACCGGCACGAGTTCATTGAAGGCGGGTCATAAACAGGTCGTAACACCAGCCGCGATGGAGATCAAGATTTGGATTGGCGGTTTTGACGGTGCGGCAGGTTAAAGGGCTGCCCACAACAAAGGCGATCGCCGGTCGACGGCTCTGTTACGGAGCATCTTTACCCTGGGCCGCAACTTCGCGGTTGATCAGCTTGCAAACCAGTTGCTGTGTCAGCGCCAGTTCGCGGCGGTTTCTGAAATACAAATCGAATGTCAGAGCCTGGGCGATCAGTAAAAGATTAAGCAAAGGAATAATTGGCGAGTTGTTGGCATTCTCCATGTCAAAGAACGCCAATACTGCCATTATTAGAACCACCAGCGACACGCGAAAGAACAGGTTCTGGTTGGAAATCTGCCCCGGTGTGGGCCACGCCCGCCGCTGGCATTCCGCGATAACGGCCGCATCGGTGGCGTCCAGGGAAACCAGGTGGATGGTTTTCGAACCCATGACCGGACTCCTTGTTATTTGTTGTGTGCCGAAACTGTTCATTATTTTAAGAATGCGAAGAGGTGCCATTTCATGAATCGCACCGGTTCGTGTCTTTCAGTGCCATGCACCGTGGCCCTGGTCTATCGCCCATGAGTAAAGCATGACAGAGGATGGCTTGCCGCCGACGAGTTTAATCATGCTGTTCAACTGGCCGCGATGATAGCTTGCGTGATCCGCGACGTGGAGCATGGCCGCACCTGTCGCAACTTCATAGCGTTTGCCGAGGCGGGTTTCGGTAAGAATAACCGCACAGAGCGAGTCGCAGGTTTGCTGGCGGGAAAAAGCAAGCAGCTTTTCATGAATGGCTTTCCATTCTGCTCTAACCTGGTTTGGCGGAATTGCGGCCGGGTCGCGAAAAGCGGATGCCTGGTTTTGCATCCGCAAAAGCCACAAACGCTGGGCCTCCATGCAATGGACCATTTGTTTATGAATCGAACCCATAGAGATGCCCAATTCGCGATGGTAGCCTTCATCAGGAAGCCCGGCGACCGCATGAAGAATTTCGCCGTCCGCCGCCACCATGTATTGCCAGAGTAAATGAATGGTTTGAGGGTCAAATATATTCATATTCGTACCGCATATTATTGATGGGTCATCGGCGAAATGCAAATACTTGGCAATTTATTCATTCAATAAGAGAGATGTTGCGCGCGTGGTGCGGTTACATGGGAAAGGTCCAACTTCTATCTTGACCTTTGCAGTTAATGCGCTGTTGGAGGGCAATTCATGATTCGTCTTAAAAGACCTCCGTTTGCCAAGCGGCTGTTGGCGCAATACCCAGCGGCATACGCAAATCCAGCGAATGGCGTTGGTGTTCCATTTCGTTAACAGTCGGGCAGGTTGTGGCTGAATGCCCGCCCGCCAGCATGGAAACGACGCCACACGCTTGCCCTCTGTCCAATTCTCAGCTGCGCCGTTATGATGCGGATCGATATTATCATGGTATGTTGCGGAGCAATATCTGACATGGCGGGTCATTCGCACTGGAAATCAATCAAGCACAAAAAGGCCGTGGTGGATGCTCGCCGCGGGAAGGTCTGGAGCAAACTGGCGCGGTTGATCATCATCGCGGCCAAACGCGGGGGAAATCCGGATGACAATCTGGCGTTGCGCTACGCCATTGAAAAGGCCCGCGCCGCCAACATGCCCAATGACACCATTGATAAAGCCGTCAAGAAAGGCACCGGCGAACTGGCCGGCCACAATTACGAAAGCGTGCTGTATGAGGGCTACGGCCCCGGTGGCGTGGCGATTTTAGTTGACGCCCTTACGGATAATCGCAATCGTACGGCGGGTGAAATCCGCGTTATTTTTGACCGTGCCGGCGGCGCACTGGGTGCGGCCAATTCAGTGGGATGGATGTTTTCCACGCAAGGGATTATTGCCATTGAACGGGCGGCCATTACTGAAGATGCCCTTCTGGAAATGGCCCTGGAAGCCGGCGCCAGCGATGTGGTTTCCGCACCGGAAGGGTATACAGTTCAAACCACGCTGGCAGAATATGAAAAAGTCCGCAAGGCCATTGAACAAGCTAAAATCCCCATGGTTTCGGCGGAAATTACGCTTGTTCCAGGCCAGACGATTCCCATGTCCGGAGAAATCACACAAACCATTCAGGCCCTGATTGACGCACTGGAAGAACATGACGACGTGCAGAATGTTTACACCAATGCGCAGTGGGAGGAATAACCGCGCCACAAGTTGGAACGAGGGTAGCAGTTGAACGGCACATCTGGGGGAAAAATGTGAAACGCCGGTTGCAGGCGGCGGCCATCCCTTTTTTTTAAACTCCAGCGAGCCGCGGTGCCTTGTGATTGCACGCGATTGGCGGGCGAGACGCCCGCCCCCCGTGCTGTATGCTGTATGGGGCATGCCGCATGCTGCGGGCTGCATGCTGCGGGGAATGTTCCACTTTTATCTGGCGCGATTGCGGCTTGGTCTTCCACCACAAGGCTGGGGCAGAACCGGCGCGTGTTGACATAAAAAAACCGCCGCCAACGGCTGAACCGAAGCATGGCTGACTGCTTTGGTTCCCAACCGTTGGGGCGGTTGATAACTTCCAAATTGAATGTGGCCGTTTTAAGCCTTATTTCAGGCTGGCCAGGATTTCATCCTTCACATGATTGGGCACCTGGGCATAGCTGTGCGGTTCCATGGTGTAATTCGCACGGCCCTGCGTAAGCGACCGCAAAATGGTCGAATAGCCGAACATGCTGGCCAGTGGCACGGTGGCGTCAATAATCTGGGTATTGCCGCGGGTTTCGGTGTTTTCGATCATGGCGCGGCGGCTGCTGATATCGCCCTGCACGGGGCCGGCGAATTCAACGGGCGTGGTTACCTGAAGCTTCATGATTGGTTCCAGCAGAACCGGGCCGGCCTTTTTGCAGGCGGCCTGCATCGCGAGAATACCGGCCTGTTCAAAGGCGATCTGCGAGGAGTCCACATCATGGTAGCTGCCGTCAAACAGCATGACCTTCATATTCAACATCGGGAAGCCGCCCAGCACGCCGGATTTCGCGGCCTGCCGCACACCGTATTCGACCGAGGGGATGTATTCTCTGGGGATCGCGCCACCCTTGATTTCATTGACAAACAGAAGCGTATCTTCTGAATCATCACCCTCGACCGGGGTGTAGGGTTCGAGCTTGATCCAGCAATCGCCATACTGGCCACGACCACCAGACTGTTTGACGTGCTTACCCTGGGCCTCGCCGAGTTTAGTAATGGTTTCCTTGTAGGCGACCTTGGGTTTGCCCACCATCACGTCGACCTTCATATCGCGTTTGAGTTTATTGGCGATGATTTCCAGATGCAATTCGCCCATGCCGTGAATAATGGTCTGACCGGTTTCCGGGTCAAAGTTGCTACGGAAAGTCGGGTCTTCGCGACGCAGGGTGGTAAGCGCTTCGCCCAGCTTGTTCTTATCATTGGCGCTTTTGGGTTCAATGGACATGCTGATGACCGGTTCCGGGAACTCCATTTTTTCCATCAGAATCGGATGGTCCGGATCGCAGATTGTATCTCCGGTCAGGCTGTATTTAAAACCAACCACGCCGACGATATCACCGGCCTCGGCGTATTCACGCTGATGGCGGTCCGCGGCGTGCATTTCCCAGATACGCGACGCGATTTCGCGTTTGTCGCGAGTGGAATTGATGATACGCGCGCCGGATTCAAGCTTGCCGGAATAGACACGTACATAGCTAAGATCGCCATGCTGGTCGCTGACAATTTTGAACACAATGCCGCAGAACGGTTCGTTGATGTCGCTCTTGCGGACAATTTCCTTGTTCTTGTCGCGCGGGTCATGCCCGACGACAATCGGTTTGTCCATTGGACTAGGCAGGTAATACACAACGGCATTGAGCAGCAACTGGACGCCTTTGTATTTTAAGGCCGACCCGCACAAAACTGGATTGATCTGCGCGGCAATTGTGCCTTTACGCAGGGCAGCCTTGATTTCATCGTTGCTGATGGGCTGATCGGAAAGATATTTTTCCATCAGGGCGTCATCACATTCCGAAGCTTTTTCAACCATATAAGCGCGAGCCTGATCGGCCTTGGCTTTGTGGTCCGCGGGGATCGGTATTTCGCCCCAGTTGCGGCCCTTGCTGTCCTCTTCCCACTGATAGCCTTTCATTTCCAGCAGATCAATGACGCCGGCGAAATTTTCCGCGGCACCGATCGGGATCTGTATAGGCACAGGCGAAGCGCCCAGACGATCATGAATGGTACGTACACAGAATTCAAAATCCGCCCCGACCTTGTCCATTTTGTTGATAAAACAAAGGCGCGGAACCTTGTACTTGGTTGCCTGCCGCCAGACGGTTTCGGACTGAGCCTCAACACCTTCGCGGCCATCAAACACAGCCACCGCGCCATCCAGAACGCGCAGGGAACGTTCGACTTCCACTGTGAAGTCCACGTGGCCTGGAGTATCGATCAGGTTGATAATATATTCTTCGCCGGTTTCCAAACCGTTCAAGCGCCATGGGCAGGTGGTGGCGGCGGCGGTAATGGTAATGCCGCGTTCCTGTTCTTCCTGCAGATGATCCATGACGGCGGTGCCTTCGTGCACTTCACCAATTTTGTGGGTTTTGCCGGTGTAATAAAGGACCCGTTCAGATACGGTGGTTTTACCGGCGTCAATATGCGCCGCAATGCCGATGTTCCGGAACTTGGTTAAATCGCGTGACATTTGGAATTACCTCTTAAAAAAAACTACCTGCCTGCCGTCCGCCGCCCGTTGACACCGGGTCCGTCCCGATTTCGGCGGCCTGTTAAAATCAAGATGCCCACCAGAAGCGTCCTGGAAACGGCTACACAGCCGACCAAAGGGGCGTTTCTCGCGGGCACCGGTTAAAAGCGTTGACACTTCGCCGCACCGTGCCGATGTCTTCACCCATGCCAGGGCTAACATCAGCACCGGCATGGGCCTAGAAAATATCGATGAGCAATTTCACTTTCCAAGTCCTTAAGTCGCACGGCTTTCCGGCGTTTGCCGGTTCCGGCGATATTTCTTAGTATCGTAAGGCCTTACGGGCCAGCCGCCCCCAAAGGCAACCAATTCACCCGGGCCAATAATTATAGCGGTTGCGGCCAAGGCTATGCAAGCGGCCAAAAAATCGCTGTTGCGAAAGCCGATGCGGCTGGGGACG
>JAJZOA010000069.1 GCA_021852225.1 Planctomycetota bacterium | reverse complement strand
GCCCACCGGAGTAGAGGCCGGTGGTTGGATTATTGAATACAGTCCATTGGTTGCCGTTGGAATCCAGATAATAATCTGTCTGCGTGTATCCTGCTTTTATCCAATTAGGGTTTTTTGTCGGGGCGGTGTCCACCAAGTCAGCAACACCATAAGGATCTCCGATCGCATCCGATGGGTTGTCGAACTCTTCATGCGGCCAACCCGGCGCGGCCACCGCTTTGCCGCCGGGCGGCTTGTTTCCGCCGCCGCCAGCGTTCGATTGCGGACAGTTACCACCCGCATGCGCTACGCTGCCGGGTTTCGGCGTCTGTGGGCCTCGCTTCTGAAGGGACTTCTTCCATTGTTGGGCCTGGTAATTGGCAATCGCATTCGCATTGTCGAGCATTTGCTGCTCTTGGCCAAGGATAGCCTGTTCCTTCCAGTAAGCCCAGTCAACTGCCAAACCTCCCAATCCGGCGAATATCCCGGCACCCCACAAACCGCCTGCCTCCGCCGGGGCCACGTCAGGCTCCCAGAGTGGACCTCCCGATGACACGGGCGACGGCCTGACGCCAGGCCCGGTCGCTACCGACAACCCGCTCGGATCCACCGCCCCCACCGGCCCGGACTCCACAAACTGATAAGCGTTCGCACCGTTGACGTATTGGGCTGGGTCCTGGCTAATCCAAGTCCCAAGCGTTGTGCTGTAGTTCCGATTACGGGAATAATACAGCCCCGTTACCGCATCCAGCGTCATGCCTTGATCAAGGTTGTTCACTATTGGCTGCGTGCCCGTGGGTGGGTGGACCAATCGGCATCCGCGATTCTATTACAGACCAAAGACCAAATATCGAAGACCCGATATTCAGGTGCAATAGGCAAAAATCGGTTTTGCCGTTCCGGCGGATGGCTGCAATTTCAAGGCGCTGGCCGCCGCACGATATTTAATTGTCAATGCCGCTTATTATGGCCTGAGCGGTAACTTGCGTATAGTGTACGGTGGCCTGCGCGCAAAAACCCTTTAGGGATGGCTTTCCGAAAGATCGGCCGATCTGGAATTAACGTTGTTCTGGTTGGGCCAGGCCATCCATGAAGTATTTCAGGTGGCCGCGCAACCTGCCGAACAGGTTTTCTGTCGGGAAGATTCGCTTGACCATTGCCGCCGGAGCTTTTACAGTGCACCCGCACAGAAACGCCAGGCGGAGCTGGAAGGGTGTTTCCTGAAACAATGGGTCGAAATTGCAGGGTGCCGCCGCGGTCCGGTTAATGAGCACAAATTCCCGCATTTGAAGCCGAAACCTGATGATTTCAGTGGTTTTTCGCGAGTCAAACGCATGAAAGCAGAGGAAGTACCCAATCCGGCAGTGTATCGGTTGAGCTTTTACCTCCGGCAATTGGAGGCATTTGATCACGCCGACCGCCACACTATCAGCAGCAAGCAATTAGGAGAAGCGCTGGGCTATACCGATGCGCAGGTGCGAAAGGACCTAGCCTATTTCGGACAGTTCGGCCATCCGGGCATCGGCTATCGGGTGGACGAACTGATTTCGCGGCTGAAAAAGATTCTCGGCACAGATAAAGTCTGGAATGTGCTTCTGGTGGGAGCCGGTAACCTGGGCCGGGCATTAATGACCTATCGCGGTTTTCTGCGGAAGGGCTTTAAACTGGCCGCTGTTTTTGATGCCGACGCGACAAAAATCGGCCGGGAATTTGGTGATCTGAAAATCCGGCCGATGGAAGAACTTTCCCAGGTCATCAGTCAAATGCATATCCGCATGGCGATGCTCACAGTGCCGCAGGAGGCCGCGCAGGAAGTGGCGGACCGCCTGGTGGCGGCGGGCATTCGCGGGATATTGAATTTCGCAGCGGTGTCTTTAAATACGCCGGACGATATATTTGTCCAAAGCGTAGACCTTGCGCTGCAACTTGAGCAACTTTCATTTCGCATGAGCATGGGCACTCCGGCGGAAAATCTTTCACCACTTTCGGACGGGTAAAAAGGGGCGCATGGGTGAGACAATTAAGCGAATCACGTCCAATGCAACTATATAATTGGCGAGTTGGCGGGGTCTATCTGTCGCAAATACTGGAAACTATAAATGCCGGAGGAATGGGCATCTGACCAGACAATGCGAAGCGCGTAATTGCCGACAAGTTCCGCGTTAAGCGCGGTAATCGGACCATCGTAGGTGGTGGAAATGACCGGCAAAAGCTGCCGCCCCAGCAAATCACGTTCGCCCTGGCACCCGGCACAGGGGCAAAGCCGCCGCAGGTGGCGAAGCGGATAATTCGATTCGCGCCCGTCCGACCAGGTAATGGCAAGACTTTCCGATTTTTTTAATTTTATGGCGACCGGTTCCACAGGCACTGGTGATAAAGGGGATGAGCCGGACATAAGCAGTAGAACCCTTTTTTAAGCCAGTGGCGGGCATTATACAGGAATGCCGGGCCGCTAGCGCGCCATCAAGGGTGGCCGAAGTATAAAAAGAAAAGTGCCATGAACCAGCAATGACGCCCGCGTTCCGATTGAACAAAACGCGCGACAAAAGCAGTTCATGGCACACCACAATTCCGGTAATGCTGAGCGGGGTTATTTCACCTCGTACTCGGCATCAATAACGTCATCGGATCCTTTTTTACCGGACGGTCCGGCACCGTTGCCAGCGGCACCAGGCTGGGCTTCACCGGCGGCGCCGCCCGCGGCGGCATCGCCCGGGGTGGTACCAGACGCGGCAGTAGCCTTGTAAATGGCTTCGCCAAGCTTCATGCGGGCACGATTCAGGTTTTCCATCGCCTTTTCGATGGATGCCTTGTCTTCGCCTTTCATGGCTTCCTTGGCCTGATTGAGAGCCGATTCAATATCGGAGCGCTCCTGCTGACCGACTTTGTCGCCATGTTCCTGGAGTTCGCGTTCCACCTGGAACACGACGGCCTCGGAGCGGTTGCGCAGATCGACCATTTCACGACGGGCTTTGTCTTCGGCGGAATGGGCTTCGGCCTCTTTCTTCATGCGTTCAATCTCATCTTTGGAGAGGCCGCTGTGGCCTTTGATTTCCACCTTGTTTTCCTTATTGGTGGCCTTGTCCTTGGCTTTTACATTCAGAATTCCATTCACATCTATATCAAAAGAAACTTCCACCTGCGGCACGCCGCGCGGCGCGGGGGGAATACCGGCAAGTTGAAATTTGCCCAGGGTGCGGTTGTCTTTGGCGAATTCCCGTTCACCCTGAAGAACATGAATTTCCACACTGGTCTGGTTATCCGCGGCGGTGCTGAAAACTTCAGACTTGCTGGTGGGAATGGTGGTGTTACGCGGAATAAGAACGGTCATCACACCGCCATAAGTTTCCACGCCAAGTGAAAGTGGTGTGACATCCAGCACAAGAATGTCTTTGACCTCGCCGGTGGTGATACCGCCCTGAACGGCGGCCCCCAGGGCGACGGCTTCATCGGGGTTGATGCTTTTATTGCCTTCCTTGCCGAAAATTTCCTTGACAAGCTGTTGCACGCGTGGAATACGGGTAGAGCCGCCCACAAGCAGAATTTCATTGATATCTTTGGCCGAAAGTTTGGCGTCTTCAAGCGCCTTGACCACGGGCTGCCGACAGCGTTCGGTGAGGGAATTGGTCAGGGATTCAAATTTGCTGCGTGTAACGGTCAACTGCAGGTGCTTGGGGCCACTGGCATCGGCCGTAATAAAGGGCAAATTAATGGACGTTTCCATGTTGCTGGAAAGTTCGATTTTGGCTTTTTCCGCGGCTTCCTTCAGACGCTGAAGAGCCATGGGATCTTTTCGTAGATCAATGCCGTTCTGTTTGCGGAATTCCTCTGCGATGAAATCCACGAGAACCTGATCGTAATCGTCGCCGCCAAGGTGGGTATCACCGTTGATGGAAAGCACTTCAAAAACGCCATCTCCGACATCCAGCACAGAGACGTCAAATGTTCCGCCACCGAGATCGAAGACAAAAATTTTTCCACCCTTCTGCTTGTCCATTCCATAGGCCAAAGCAGCCGCGGTGGGTTCAGGCAGAACGCGTTTGACATTCAAGCCGGCAATTTCGCCGGCCTCTTTGGTGGCCAGGCGCTGGGAGTCGTTAAAATAGGCCGGCACGGTGATAATGGCATCGGTAACGGTCTGGCCCAGGTAATCTTCAGCGGTTTTTTTGAGGTCCTGCAAGATCATGGCGGAAACTTCCGGAGGCGTATAAGCCTTGCCACGAACTTCGACTTTCACAAGTTCCTCTGGGCCGCCGACAACTTTGTAGGGAACGAGCTTTTCTTCACCAGAGACTTCTGAATGGCGCCGCCCCATGAAACGTTTAATCGAAAAAACCGTGTTTTGCGGGTTGGTAACCTGCTGGTGTTTGGCGGGCAGACCGACCAACCGCTCTCCTTTGTCGGTAAAACCGACAACCGATGGCGTCAGCCGCGCACCCTGGGCATTAATAAGCACCTTTGGCTGAGAACCTTCCATGACGGCCACTACCGAGTTAGTGGTACCCAGATCAATTCCAATTACCTTACCCATAAATTCGTTCCTTTATGCGATTCATGACCTCGTCCGTCAGACCGGGGAATAGCCCACCGGGCACCTGACCGCAACGCTTTGTTCAGCGCGGCAGATAGCAATTGGTGTGCCAAGGAATTTGAAACCTGTTAAATACCACGTAACCCATTTACAAATAATCAGTTACGATAGACCAAAAGAACTGAAAGAAGTTGGCGAACCAAAATTGGCGACTGCGATTTGGCCGACACCTGCCACCTTGGCAGAGCACCTGACATGACAAGGAGACGACGACGGGACGGCGGTTCTGTCCGGTCGGAGGTTCTCGGATGGACTGGAGGAACCTCGCCAAAAAAAAAGGCCGCACCGGACAATGCCGGCACGGCCCTGTGAATCCATAAAAGTGGCCAGAGCCACGCAACAGGAATCGAACTTATTTGAGTTCGACTGTTGCGCCTTCGGCTTCGAGCTCTTTCTTGAGCTTTTCGGCTTCGGCCTTTTCGACACCGGCCTTGATAACCTTCGGAGCGGCCGTAACCATATCCTTGGCTTCCTTGAGGCCAAGGTTGGTGACTGCGCGGACGATTTTGATGATCTGGATCGTCTTTTCGCCCGGAGCCTTCAGAACCACATCGAAGGTGGTCTGTTCGGCGGCAGCGGCGGCGGCCGGAGCCGCGCCAGCGGCTGGACCGGCCATCATGACTGCGCCACCGGCGGCGGCTTCAATGCCGTGCTTTTCCTTGAGGTACTCACTGAGCTGGCGAGCCTGCAACAGCGAGAGGGCGACAATTTTGTCACCGAGTTCGATAATGTCAGCAGCAAATTCTGCCATGGTAAAAACCTTTCCGTATCTGGTCGCTGTTTCCAGCCAAGGCAACGCGCCCCGTTTTAACTGCTCTGGGCAGGCTGATAAACATGCGAAAGAGTAAATAGCATATTTTGACCGGAACCATCAAGGCCCGGCACAAGTTCAGGCGGCCGCGGGAGCCGCCTCGGCCTTTTCGGCCTTTTCGATAACCGCCTTGACCTGGCCAGCCAGTGTGCGGCCGGGACCAAGAATCTGTCCGGCAAGCTTCCGGCCCGGGCCGAGAATCTGACCTACGATCATGGACTGAAGTTCCTTCTTATTGGGCATGGTGGCGAGGGCTTCAGTTGCCTTTTTATCCAGCAACTGGCCTTCAACGACCGAGCCTTTGATTTTGAGTTTGTCAATTTCCTTGGCTTGGGCGACGATTTCCTTCACAAGGTCCACAATGGATTCGCCGCCGTAAACCAGAGCATTGGTTCCCACCAGCAGCTTCTGGGCACCCTTGAGTCCAACCGAGTCCAAGGCTTTGGCGCCCATGGCGTTGGGAACAACGGTCATGCGGACGTTTTTCTTGCGAAAACCGGAGCGAAGCCTGTTGGTATCATTGGCGCTGATTCCAACGTAGTCGACAATGACGACGCTATCCGAACCAGTGAGCCGGGTTTGCAACTGGGTGGCAATCAGGCCTTTTATACGTTTGCTCATGTTACACCTTTCAATATTCAGGCCGGGCGATTTTCAGCCGCCAGGCCACTGGTATTCAAAACGAGTTCCGGTTCAGGCGGCTTCGGTGGCTTCCACATCAAGGTGGGCGGTATCAATTTCCAGACCGGGACTCATCGTGCTGTGCAGGGTGACTTTTTTGATGTACTTGCCTTTGGCGGTGACTGGCTTAAGCCGCCGAATGGTGTTCAAGAAGGCATGCACATTGTCCGCCAGGTCTTTTTCAGAAAAGCTGATTTTGCCGACAGCCGCATGAATATTACCGCCCGCATCGTTCCGGAATTCCACCTTGCCGGCGGCATATTCCTTGACCGCATTGGCAACATCGGCGGTAACGGTTCCGGCTTTTGGGCTGGGCATTTTGCCCTGGGGGCCGAGGACTTTACCAAGTTTGGTAATTTTGGGCATCATATCGGGTGTGGCAACGGCAACATCAAAGTCCAGCCAGCCATCATTAACTTTCTTAATCAGGTCTTCAGCGCCGGCTTCCACGGCTCCGGCGGCCTGAGCGAGCTCGACATTGTTGCCCTGGACGAAAGCAATGACCCGTTTTGATTTTCCGATGCCGCGCGGCAGGCTGACGGAACCCCGAATCATCTGATCAGCCTGCTTGGCATCAATGCCCAGGTGAATAACCAGATTGACGGTTTCATCAAACTTGGCGGCCTTGAATGACTTAAGAATCGGCAGCGCTTTTTCCACCGTGACCGGACCAGCGGGCAGATTTTTCAGCGATTCCTGATACCGCTTACCGCGGATACGAATGGCCATGCAAAGACTCCATTTCAAATGCGGGCGGCCTTTTTGGCGGCCCGGATTCCATAAACCCCAACGGCACGACACCTTCATGCCGGAAAGATTCATTGCCATTATTCAGCTATGGGTTGAACACAACAGGCGGGAACTGGAATTTTCAGCGGTGCAGGCCATTTCTACCGCTTTTCCGCAATTGAGCGGAACGGTGGACCACACATTCGCCAGCGGCCACAGGCCGCATTCCATTCGCCCGACATGCCGCAATTGTTGCAGCACATCCCAAGCTCCCACTTGTTATAGCCCGTGGTCCGGCTGGTACGAACGAATAAGATAGCAGAAATGACACAGGCTTGTCAAATTCACATGTAAAAAAAATAGCATCGGCGGCGCGGATCGGAAAAAGTTTCTTGTAATTAATTTAATGTTGTTGTATATGTTGGCGACGTGTGCAGCGTGTCGTACGAATATATGGCCGGAGACACAATGACCCCAGGAACAGCAGGCAACGGTAAGGAAAAAAGCCTCGCTCTGGCGATTGCCGCGACAGCATTGGCGGCAGCGGCCGGCGTACATGCGGCGCCGCCTGTTGGCGGGTATCAACTGCTTTGGTCCAGCCAGTTTAACGGAACAACATTAAACCCCTTGAAATGGAATTTCGGCCAACCTTGGGGCAGCAACGTGCCGCCGCAGAGCGACAGCATTGGCGAACCCGGCAATGTAACGGTTTCCAATAATACGCTGAATCTCACGGCGCAGCGCCAGTCGGTCAACGGCTACAACTTTACAACCGGGCTGGTCAACACCAGCGGCAAATTGAATTTCACCTATGGGTATGTCGAAGCGCAAATTCAAACGCCCTATACGCTGGGAACCTGGCCCGCGTTCTGGATGCTACAAAACGGCTGGCCACCGGAAATGGACATCATGGAGGTGCCGCAGCAATCCTATAACAATCAAACCGGATCATCCGGAACCGCATACGACTATTACGCCACCTATCATTACGGTTCGGCTTCCAATCCGCAATCCGCAGGCACCGGAATGTACTACACAGGCGTAAATGAAGCCACCAGTCTCAACGATTATGGCATGATGTGGACGCCGAATTCGATCACGTTCTATTTTAACGGCAGCGCCATTTATACGGTGAATGGAAATACGGCCGACATTGCGCAAAGCCAGAATATGTATCTGCTGCTGGACCTGGCGGTGGGTGGCTGGCCGGGCGAACCCCCGACCTGGGCTTCATTTCCGACGACCATGCAGATTAAGAATGTCAACGTCTGGCAGCTTGCGCCATCCAACATGACCATGACCTGGACGGGCGCAGGCGCGAGTGTCAACTGGAATAACGCCGGTTCCTGGCAAAACGGCCAGGTACCGACCCTTGGATCCCAGACCGCAATCTTCGGACAAACATCGACAGCATCCACCAATGTACAATGGTCCAACTTCCAGACCGTCGGAAATCTGATTTTTAACGGCGGTCATACAGATTACGCGATGGGCGAATTGAACGCGTCGGGATTAATGCTCGCCAATGACACCGGAACATGCACCATAACCGCCAACCCGTATTCTGGACGCAACAACACGGTGACGATTAATGCGGAACTGGATTTATACAACAACACCACCATCGCCAATAACCTGACCAATCCGATCCAGATTTCCGGAGGGGTATACGGCCTGGGCGCATTGAATGTGGTCAACGGGGCGGTAAACGTCGAGAATGCCATTTCAAACCCCGGCGGCATTGCAATTGATAACGGTGGTGCTGTTAATATTTACAGCGGATTGATCAATACCCCGTCGGCGGATGTCAATATCAGCACCATGTCCGGAAGCGCGGCGACACTGGCAGTCTATGGTT
>JAJZOA010000219.1 GCA_021852225.1 Planctomycetota bacterium | reverse complement strand
TGGTTTGGCTCACTGGAAGCATTAAAGGAACGCACGAATACCAGCTTGGAAGACGCCTTTCTGGAAATTCAGCAGGGGGTGCAACATGGGTAATCCGTATAAAGAAGTTTTGATGACGTACCTGCGGCGGCCATTTTCGTCATGGCGGGCGGGATTCTGGATATTGTTCGGTCTGTATCAGCTTTTTTTCGGATGGCTGCCAGGCGACGGAGTGTCGGCGACCTCCCTGGCGTGCGGGGTACTATTTCTTGGAGGGGCCCTCTGGCTACATTTTCGTGAGCAAATGGTCAATTCGGGGCGGCAGTTCACGTCGAAGTTCATCTGGCCCCATATCGCCGCATTCCTCACGCTTTCGGTATTCTTGATCGGCGTGTGCGCGCTGCTACTGTTGCACAGCGCCAGTTTGGAAGTACTGGACACAATCTGCTTGTTGTTGCTGGTTTTCGGCTATATCGGATGTTACGTAGCAACTCAAATTCGGTTTTTGCCGTACTTAGGAGTCGGTGCGCTGCTCTGGATTCACGCGTCGGCTATCCCCGCAACTCCCCGACCGTTCATTCCGACAGACAGCCCGGCAGTGAGATTGGCGATCGTCAGCTTGGGCGCTGCGCCAAGTTTCGGGGCGATTGCCGGCCTGGGATTCGCAGCAAGCTTAGGGGCAATTGCGTGGATGGCCCGAATTACGGAAGAAAATTGGGGTTACGCGAAACCGGTCGGGTTCACACTTTATTCTGAGTTCGGCCGAGCCGCACGGCGCTTCGTCGGGCGCCTCTTAAAGCATTCTCGAAACATGGGCGGAACATCGCAGCCAAAGATTCCCGCGCCGGTATATTACAACGCTCCGATGGTCCACAGTGGTCCGTTTCGCACGGCTCTGCACCGATTGCGTCGTGCGGACATTTTTCAAACCGGGCTGTTGATGGCACTCTTGTCGATCGTAAGTTTGGAACTGCTTTTTCTGGTAATTACGCACCAGACACATTGGCAATCCATATATTACCTTCAAGCGGTCTACCCATTCCTCGTGGTGCTTCCCACCCTGCTTGCGGCAAGCCAATGGTTGAAGCGCTTGGAATTCCTGGAAATCGAGTCACTGCGGCCAGGCAGCCGGAGGCAGTTCATCAAAAGCATCTTCGTTGCGGTTGCCACGCAAACATTCTTCGCGTGGCTGGCCTTTGCCGGTGCTGTAGCGTTGGTTATCGTAATCATCGGTGGTAGTATTGCCAGAGGATGGACAACATTGGCGCTTTATTGTGCATCTCTTTTGGTTCAGCCATTAGGCTATGTACTGTGCTGTTGGGTGCTTTCGTACCGCCGATTGGCGACACTGTTTGTGCTCGCAGCTGTAGTGGTCGATTATGAATTCTGGGACAGAAGCCTGCTCTTGGATGCGCGGGCTTGGTTCACCATCGCCACAATTCTCATGCTCCTGGGCCTCGTTCTGATTCCCTTCGTTTACCGCCGATGGATGAATCTTGAGATGGGGTGACATACACGCCGGGCGGAGAATATCGGGAAAGGCGCCAAATGGATAATCGGTATAAAGCAGTTTTGACGACGTATCTACGCCAGGAGCGTTCGCCCTAAAGAGCGAAACGAGGACACAGCCTTAATGATAAAAACCGCGGATGTCGCGGATAGTGCGGATACGATGGGAAAGCGTGCACAAGGAGGCGGCGGAGGCAGGGAGAGGGGCGGCTGCGGCCGCCCTACTGATCAATACTGGCCGATACTGCCAATACTGTGTCAGTATCGATTCGGGATAGACTGCGAAACCGCAGGAGCCACAGAGGGCAGCGCTTTCCGTATTGTCGGTAGTTGCGGGCGTGGCAATTTTCCGGGCGGCTCCGGGAGCCTGTGGAAATCAGGCGAACACGTAGTAGGCACGGTCCCTCGTGCCGTCGATGTAAGGCCTTCGCCGGGTGGCGAAGCCGACGGCATCAGGGACGATGCCTGCTACATTTGCGATTATTTTGGCCACGCCCGTAGTTGCAAGCACCCGGAGGGGGTACTACTTGAGCTTGGATTTGCAGTTATTATAAAGCCGCGGTTAGATTGTGTGCCACAAATAATTTCTTATGAACGAGGTAAAGGGGTTGTAGCCGTGGGACGTTCCGCTAAGTTTGTGACTGTCGTCTTTTCGTGGCTGCTGCTGCTTTTCATGATCGCTGCTGGATTGTGGATGGTGAAGCTTGGATGGTATGCGATCGAGCTGCAAAATCGCATTTTGGTAGACTTTCGGCCAGTGCCGGGAAGGGTTATCACGAGCCGGGTCGTAAGAGCAAAGGACGCCAGAGACTACAGTCCGTGGATTGTGTACACTTATCAGGTCAACAACCGGCACTTCCGCAGCCACGCAACAACAATCATCGACCAACAAGGCTCGCTGGAGTGGGCCGAGAGGATCGTTGCGCGATTCCCGGCAGGCCAACCATGCCGGGTGTTTGTAAGCCCGGTAGACCCCCGTCGATCCGTTCTTATCAGGCGGTCGGGACTGATGCCATTTCTCGCCGTGCTTATCGGGATCGTATTGCTTTGGGCAGCAGGCCCGACCTTCAAGGCATTGCAGCGTGCAATATCGGAACAACCGCGAGCTCAGCGATCCCGCGGCACGGCTTTGAGCCGGCGCTTGTCGCTTATCGGACATTTGTTGCTTGGGACCGCCCCCGTGACAGGCGTATGCTGGAGTTACTTTTTGATCTATCCTCCACCGCATCTCTGGTGGATGGGGGCGCTTGGAATTTCCTCGGCATTTATTAGCGTCTGTATTGCGGTTCTGGCCTTGTGGCCAGAGCTGGCCTGGTGGCCGAAACTGGCAGGTCGGATAGCCCACTCGGCATCGTCGGTGGGATATCTTTTTTGTACAATCGCACCGTTAACTTACCTTCTGACCGGATTCGCTGCGGTACTTGAACAACATAAGGCTATCAATGATTACGTCCCTATGCGGGGTGCGGTTATTTCAAGTGGTGTCGCCGGCGATCGAGGCGGGTTCACCCCGGCTATTTCTTATTCCTACCATTTCAGGAAGCGGCAATACGTGGGCACCCGCTACGCAGTAATTACCCCAACTCCATTTTCCCACGGGCGGGCGACGGAGATCGCCGCGAAATACCCCGTTGGAAATCGGTGTACTGTGTACGTTGATCCACAGGACGCCTTCAAGGCGGTGCTGCGGAGGCGCGTCGACTTCATTCCTTACAGCAGGACCGCCCTTGGCCTTTGGCTATCCATTCTAGGTTTTTTCCTGTTCTTGCACTCTATCGCAGAAAACAAATTCATCGCCAAAGGTGATCCGTTGCAGCCCACTCTGGTTCGTTCTCTGCGTCGGAAGTTCGTCCGGACGCTGATCATCGCCGGGAGCCTGCTGCTGCCGACGCTGGCGCTGCTGGCAGATTACTACCATATCGCCAAGCACCCCGATTCCATTATCGCAGCAATAACCACGGTGATCTGCGCCGCGTCCGTCCTGTTGGTATCGAGATCGCTTTGGAAAATCCGGATGCTGGCGGGCCTGATGGATGATCCGTTCTGCCACATTGCGCCCTGCCCGGCAGCGGTGAACTCACCGGTTGCGTGTGTCGTCAGCGGCTCGTTCAAGAAGCCAATCCATGTTGAGGAAGTCCGATTGGCTTTGCAATGTACTCGGGGCACACTGGAGGCGTGGGAGCAGTCCCAAGTGATATGCCAGGGACAGGACTTTAATTCCGGGGAACAGGCGCGGTGGGCGGCGGAATTTTCCATTCCTCCCCACGCGGCCAATTCAGGCCACTACGGACGGCTTTCCGTTAAAGAACAAAAAAACGCATCGCCCGAGCACCGGTGGCTGTTCAGCGGCCAGCGGGCACCTACGATCCCGCGTGACCGGGAAAATGTGGGAATGGTAAGGCGAATCTTGGCCCACCAGAAGCAACTTCCATGGTCTGCAGTGAATTGCCATTGGCAGTTCCGACTGGAGATACGCTTTCGTGGCACATCCAGCTATTCAGCGGTATATCGCTTTGCAGTAGCGCCAGCCACTGAACCGCAAACAATTTGCGACGCGATTGACGAAAAGGCCGCCACCGGAGAAACTTAATTGAGCCGATAGTAACTTTACGAGGACTTTCAGGGTTAAGGGACTCTGCTTTTTCCCAAGTTGTCATGGCGGTTTCTTTTTATCGCTGTCCCCTTAAAAAGGGCGATGCTTCCTGAAGTTCGGGCCTTGTGTATGTAGCAATGCGATGGAGATTCAACATGGAAACCTTGGATACCACCCGATACTACAGGCTTGATAACCGAAGAATTACATACGCTGAATATTTGCGAATCGTGCGCTCTTGGAAAGTCATCATTTTATGGGTGGCCAAGCTGCTGAACATTCAGTTACGTGCGCGGTTAGGATGGCCCTATTTTGAATCGGTACGGGACATGGAAGTGCAGGAAGCCGACTTTCCGGCACGCGCACGTGAACAATTACAGCCGCTGCTGGATCAGTGGATGAAATTAGGGTTTCATTCGCCGCGCTTTTTCACCTTTGAGTCGATTTGCGGCGAGACGCAAGCCTCGTTTATTTCCATGTTTCATAATTCCGGAACGGCTTTACGCCTGTTACACAGAGTTAACGCAAACGTAACGCCGCCGAAAGAAAAACTCCAGGCCGTGTTGTTGAATGAATTGCGGGATGGGACATTTTTTCTCGCATCTGACCGGCGACCGGAGTCCATTTCGGTACCAGGGACGGTTGGGAACCATTTGTTGAAGGCCACACCGGAGCAACTTCTGGCATTTCATCGGCAAAAGTTGGCGGAATTGCCAATAGGCAACCCAGCCCAACCGGCAGCGACGCCTGATCTGCAGGATGACCTATGGGATCGCCTTGAGAAAAGGTTGCGCGATTATTCTTTCCAACGCGGTATCTTTGTCTGGATGACGCCCGAGGAGGTGGCCGAAGAACAGGGGCGGCTGGCGGCCGTTAAAGCGCTTCCGGAGAGCGTCAATCCGGAAAATACGGGGGTGTTGCTGGAATTGCACCGCATTCAAAACCAGAAAGCGCGTGGGGGAAGGGTACTTTTACTGTCGCTGGCGTCCCTGGCGCTGTTCATCGCAATCGGCGCGCAGCATTGGGCGTGGGATTACTTGCTTATTTTAATGGGGGTTCTGCTGGTCCATGAAACCGGACATTATGTGGCCATGCGGGCCTTCCATTACCAAAATGTGCGAATGTTTTTCATTCCGATGTTCGGCGCAGCGGTGTCCGGCGGGCATTACAACGTGCCGGGCTGGAAAAAGGTTATTGTAACGTTGATGGGGCCGCTGCCGGGCATCGTGCTGGGCGTGATTGCAGGTCTGGCCGGGATGATCATGCATCAGCCGCTGCTGCTTAAAGTAGCGTTAATTTCACTGATAATAAATGGCTTGAACCTGTTGCCTATGCTGCCCTTTGACGGTGGCTGGATATTTCAAACGCTACTGTTTTCCAGGAATTGTGTGTTGGACACGATCGTGCGCGCGATCACAGCAGTGGCGATGCTCGCACTGGGAGTGCTTGCACAAAGCAAAATATTTGATTTTCTGGGCGTTCTGATGCTCTTTACCCTACCCGCGGCGAATCTCACCGCCCGGATTGCCAGGGATGTGAAGAAAATGGGGCTGCCGCCCGCCGCCGAGAACACCCAGGACATTCCCCCGGGCACCGCCGAGGCTATAATCGCCGAAGTCAAACGTCGCGGCCCTAAGCTGCGGAGCACGGCAACGATAGCACGGCAAACGCTGCAGATATTCGAGACGATTAATGCGCGGCCACCGGGTTGGGTGGCGACAATCGGGTTTTTGTTTATTCAAGCGGCGGCCATTGCGTTAGCAGTGGTATCTGCGGGGGTTTTTACCATTGAGCAACACGGAGGCTTCCTGCACATGCTGGCCGATCTTAATCCAGCGCACATGCATCAACTGTCAAAGGGGTCAGTTGCCTGCCGGCGCGGGAAGATGGCAGCGGTTGGCCCGACATCGGAAATTACCATCATCGGGGAATTTCCAACGCATCGTAGAGCTTCGAAAATATATGGAAACATCACACCGCTGCCACCTGCGTCCAGCCTTCGAATCTTTGGCGAAGCGCTTTTATTTTCGGTACCCGCGGACCAGGATAATGTGAGAAAGAAGTGGCTTGCATATTTTCACCATCATGCCAAACCGGTTTTTGTGGATAGCGACGCTGATCCGGCAATATTTTCACTCACCGCTGTCGCTCCGAATCTCCAGTCCGCGAAAGCGATTGCCGGCGAGCTTAAAGCCTATCTTAACACGCTGCCGGGGCAACCCCTTATTCCACCGTGGCAGCCGAGGGACAAGCGATCAGCCGAGCTGCAGGCGAAAAATGAGTTGGCCCGTCAGACTTATTTAGAGGCAGAAAAGGCGCAAATTCAAGTCTATAGGCATAAAAGTGTTATTGCGTTGGATAAACAGATTGCCAAGGCTGAACGGGACGGCGCGCAGACCAGAACACGGCGTTTAAAAAAGCGAATCGCAGCGCTGGCGGCGAAATACAACCAAAAAGCGATGGCAGATCTGCGCAACGGTGCGGACGGGGCGGTGGATCCCAAGGTGGTGGATCTGTATGCAGCCTGGATGGCAGACATGAAGTCCGCGCACCGCAAATCCGGCAAAGGCGTGCGCCACCAGCTTGCGCAGCGTATGGGGGTATTCCCGCTGGTGAACGGCAAGCCGCAACCAGATGACCTGCGCTTTGCCGCCCATTACGGCACGGTGACCCGCAAAGACCGGACGATACGTCTCATGTATATTTCATTCTATCATATTGACGCCGGCGCACCGGCCCTGACGAAGTGGCTTTGGCACAAACGATGCGCCAAGCTTACGTACAGTTTTCAACCTGGAGCGGTATTCGCTGACCAATAGACAATCAATGAAGCTGACCGTCGGATTGCCGACTGATCCGTGGGCACGTTGCATTGCCCTACTGATCAATACTGACCGATACTGCCAATACTGTGTCAGTATCAATCCGCGGTTGTCCCGTCCTGTTGCTGCGGAGCCGCGCTGGATAATCTGCGGGTAGTCCCCGTCTTCATTGGTGATCCACAGATTTCACAGATTTCACAGATTTTAATACGACCATGTGCCACCCCGGCGGGCACGGGGTAAGCTCCGATCACCGAGCTCACGAAGTGGCATGGCCGACAACCAAAGAGATTCACCACCCCGATCACGACTAATTAAGCCGAAGTCATCGGGATAAATTACGAAACGACGGATTCACAGGGAGCGGAGGGAGGGGTAGCGGCGGCTGCAGAGCAGTTGATCAGGAGGTAGTTGAGCCCTGATTAGCCGGGCCTTGGGGAAAAAGACCTGTCCCGACGTGTCGGGAGATTTCGGCCTCCTGCCTCAACTCGGAGCAAATAAAGCTGGGGTGGGCTTGTTGGTCGTCCTCCCCCTACCTCTGCTGCCTCCTTGTGCAAACTTTCCCGTCGTATCCGTGTTGTCCGTGCAATCCTCGGTTGTCCCCTCCTGAAACCGGTTGTCCTTTCGGCTACCATGCTTTGGCCTGAACGCGTCACTGGTGTCACGTCGCTTTTACAAATTCCGCCAGGGGGACAACATCAATATTTTCCGCCAGGGCATATTGCCGCGTACCGGGGTACACCACATGCAGTTTATCCAATTTCAAATCAGCCAAAGCGATGCGCATGGAAGGCGTAAGCGTTGGCGCGTCCATGCGTTTGCACTCCACGCCGATGCGTTTCCCGCCTTTGAATAAAAGCAAATCCAATTCCGCTCCATTGTGCGTGGCCCAGAAATACGCCTCCCCGGCCTGAAAACATTTGATAATCTCCTCGACTGCATAGCCCTCCCAAGATGCTCCAACCTTGGGGTGAGACTCCAAATCCCGCTGGCTGCTGATATTGAGCAATGCATGCAGCAATCCGGTATCGCGCACATAAACCTTCGGTGCCTTGACCTGCCTTTTGCCCAGATTCTCAAACCATGGCCGCACCTGCCGCACCATAAATACCTACCATGAAAATCCGGCTGTCAATACCGGATTTTCATGGTACGTCATTTGTCTGCCGCCCCGATGCGCTTCAGGAATTCCGCTTCATCTATGACTTCCACGCCCAACTTCCGCGCTTTTTCCAGTTTGCTGCCCGCATCTTCGCCCGCCACCACCAGCGTTGTGTTTTTGCTGACACTTTCACCGGCTTTTCCACCCAGAGATTCAATGAGTGCCTTGATTTCGTGCCGGGCGTAGCGCTGTAATTTACCCGTGACAACCACCGTTTTTCCTGCCAGTGGACCGTTGGTTTGCCTTATACGGGCCGGCGTCGTCTTTACGCCCAGGCCGTCCAATTCACGCAGCAACGCAATTCCGTCCTGCTCGTGCAGGAATCGGTGCATGGACTGTGCCACCACTTCTCCCACGCCTTCCACGTTTTCAAAATCCGCGACCGACGCATTCGCCAGAGCCTCCACCGATGGGAAATGCTCCGCGATATCCTCCGCCGTTCGCACGCCCACATGTAAAATACCCACCCCGCCCAGCAGGCGCTCCAGGCCGCGGTTTTTGCTTTCCGCAATCGCCGCAATTAAATTCGCGGCTGATTTTTCACCCATGCGTTCCAACCCGGCCACATCCTCAAGCTTAAGCCGATATAAATCCGGAACGGTCGCCACCAATCCCTTGGCCATGAGTTGCTGCACCACCGCCGGG
>JAJZOA010000187.1 GCA_021852225.1 Planctomycetota bacterium | reverse complement strand
CTGGCAACCACGAACTTAGCGCAATGCTTGCGTCCTGCGCACAGTTTCCAAGCCAAATGCTTACAAGAAGATTATTTGACCCGCAAATGGCGCTCATGAACGCGGTATAAAATATGTGCCACTGGGTCGTCCGCACGTTTATGCGGCTGGCGATTCAGGCGGGTTCTGTGCAGGCCAGCGCCGAAAAAAAGGTGCCAGCTTCCACTGGTCACGGCAGCCCGAAAATCTTTGCACCACATCCTTCCCGCCAGCAACCGCCGGTCCGCTACCGGCGGTTGCGTTTTTTTGGGTTCACCGCCGACCAGTTGCTTCAGCGGGCCGGAACAGATTTGGCCAATCCGTTTGAAGAAAACATTCGTACCAAATAGCGGTTATTGCGGGCCGGATTGCGGATGGTCGGTTTGGGCGCGTGGAAAACAGAGCGGGGCGGCCCAGGGGAGTCAATCTGTATTAAGAATGAATTTTTCCAGTGCCACTGCCACGCCGTCCTCGGCATTGGAAGGAACCACATGGCCGACGACATTGCGTACATGTTCCGGCGCGTTGGCCATCACCACACCCGTACCCGCCCATTGAAGCATGGGCAGATCATTGGCGGAGTCGCCAATCGCCATCACCTGCTGGCTGGAAACGCCATACGCATTGGCCAGGAAACCAAGGGCGCTGGCTTTGGTGATGTCCGGCGCGACAATTTGCAGCAGGCGCGATTCGCTATGAATGACATTCAGCCGGTCATGAAAGCGGCCGGGCAGAAGATAGTTAAGTTCATCAATAATCGACGGCTTGCCGTGCAGGAAAAGGCGCGTGACCGGAACGCGCAAAAACGCTTCCATGGAGGCGATAACATCCGGCGAAAAGGACCGACCGGGCGGCAGGGAATCCATGGGGACAATACCAAAATGGTCGCTGTAGAGCCGATCAATAATTTCCACACTGGGAATGACATCCGGGCAGCGGCGACGGGCAAACGCAATGACCCGCCGCACCAGCGAATGATCAAGGCTGGCATGACGCAGAACACATTGGCGTCGTTCATCCCAGACCAACGCGCCATTATGGGACACGATTGGTGTTTCAAGTTTAAGCGCACGATGATAGAAGCGGACCGACCTTGGCGGCCGGGCCGTGGCGATGACCACTTGAATGCCGCGTTTGACGGTTTCATACACCGCGCGATGCACACGCGGCGTGATGGATTCACGCGGATTTAGCATGGTGCCGTCCATATCCAGTGCGACCATCCGGATCGCATTTTGCAGCGGACGCGCCGCAACAAGACGCGAGCCTAAATCAGTGGAGGCCTGCGATATCACCGGAGTTTCGGAAACGGACAACGGTTCATCCGCCATGGACACGCTCTTTTTCTTTCCAGCTTCCGTTTGTGACCATTGCCGGAACGACTCAAATAATTCGCTGACGGACATAATCATGCCACCTGCAAAAAACCGAAACTAATTCAAACACACCTCCCTCCGGAGATGCCGCATTTCGGCGGACAATAAGAATATCGGCTGATATCGGAACAGCGGATGAGCGTGATTCCACAAAATTCACGACAAAGCCGCGCATAAGGCGAATCAGCCGGGCTTTTGGCCACGGACTCAAGTGATTATAGGCCACTGGATGAGGGCGGGTTCAATTAAAACGCGACAGGAAGCGGGTCATGGCCGCGGATATGCGGTCCTGCTGTTTTGAGGAAAGCAACGCGTCAATGGAATCCACTTCCTGGGCAATCAGTTTGTCCCGACGGGCCTGAAAGCGTTTGGCATAAGCTTGGCCATCGTCCATAATTTCGCGGGCTTTGGCCTGGCGCTGGGCGTCCTTCAGCGGATCGCCCGGCATTTTATTGAATTCCGCGACAAGAATTTCAATTCGCTTAAGGCTTCGGGGCGCGAAAAGCCCCTGCTGCTGGCGCTGCATTAACAGTGCAAGATTGGACTGTTCGGTGGCCACAATTCCGTTCACCTGCGTCCTGACCACACGAGGGGTATTGGCCACACGAAGCCAGTGCCGGATCATCCAGCCGCCGCGCATGGCGGCCATGGTAAGCGCTTCTTTGCAGGGATCGCCAATGCGCCGCAATCGGACTACCCAGGCCGGAGGTCGCGTGCGGGTGCGATCCGTGCGATAAATAATCTGGGGGGCCATGGTCGGGTCATCCGGATGCTGGATAATGAACAGTTGCCCATCCAGGTTCGCAAATTTGTAGGTCAGCGTGTTGTGAACGGATTTCAGATCCACCGGATTATTCGGGCCAATCGGCCGCCGAAAGTTCACGCCGTAATTGCGGCTGATCTGAAAAAATGCGACCAGATTGTTTTGTGGTCGGCCGAAAAGATTACTCCAGTTCAGCAGGATCAGAACAATCGCAATCAAAACCGCCCCGCCGGCGATACTTAGTTTAATCAAGTCTGATTTATCAAAATCTGAAAGCTTCACAATTCGTATTCCAATGCTGATTTCAGTTTCCGGTGCCGGGTGTCATGTGGATGGTAATCCAACCCGCATTCCGGGGCCTTATATCTTTATGACTTCCCGTACAATTCACGACCCGTCCCATGGCAGGCCGCCGCAAGGTTTACAATGCCGTGCGCCGGTTTCTGGATTAACGCCGCCGCGGACCGCCGATTGCCAAATCCGCCCTGACGGCAAAACCAGATTACCACCGACCAGGCTTAAATGCCTGAACACAGCTCGGCGGAAAGCGATCTGAAACGCTTGCGCCTGTGTGCTTAATTGTAAGAACGAACGAGCCGCCTTGTGGTTACACAACGTGCAGAGGCTCTGTTGTCTATGCGGAAAAAAAGCCGCAAAAAAAAAGGGCCGCGTATTCAGCATACGGGCCGGCCGATGCCACAAATATGAAAATTATCCCAAAAGCTGGATGGCCCGGGCATTGCGGGCGGCCAGTGCGGCGGCGGGCGTGAATGTCCGGACCGGTTGAGGCAACGCCTGGTTCCGCGTAAACTCCGCAGCATGAGAATCATTGCGCTATTTAATCAAAAAGGCGGCGTGGGTAAAACCACCACCGCGGTCAATTTGGGCGCCGGCATGGCGGCCGTGGGAAAAAAGACGGTTCTGCTGGATATGGACCCCCAGGGGAATTTATCGTTTCATCTGGGAATTGAACCCGAAAAGATAAAACATAGCATTTACGACGTGCTGGTTCAAAAATGCACCATTGCGGATGCAACCTATCGCATAAACGACCATCTTTCGGTGGTGCCCTCCACCGCGGACCTCGCGGGCGCGGAGGTGGAACTGGTCAACGAACCGGAACGGGAACTGCGTCTTAGAAATGCGGTAAGTGCGGCCAAACTGGATGCGGATTTTCTGATTATTGACTGCCCGCCAAGTCTGGGGCTGTTGACGCTTAATTCGTTATGCCTGGCACAAGAGGTAATTATTCCGATGCAGGCGCATTTTCTGGCGCTCCAGGGAATGGCCCGCCTGCTGGACACCTGTTCGCTGGTTCAGGAACAACTCAACCCCGCCTTGCGAATTTCCGGCATATTATTCTGCCAATACGAACCGGCCCCCCGCCTGACCGGCGAAGTCACCAGCGAGGTAGACCAGTTTCTGGCCAATGCGCGGGGAACGGGCAAGCCCTGGTCCAATGCCATCGTGTTCCGCACGCACATTCGCCGCAATATAAGACTGGCGGAAGCTCCAAGCTTTAACCAGAGCATTTTTGATTATGCCCCCAACAGCGCCGGTGCCGGCGACTACGGCGTTCTGGTACAGGACATTCTGGACATGACCAGCTAAGAATCAGTAAGAACCAGTTTCTTTTCCGACAACGCATCGCGATTTTCAGACGCCAATTCACCGCCGGATGCGGATTGCCTACCGGCCCGCCGGAAGGGGCGCCGGGCTGATGGCGACGCGGTCAAATTCCAGCAGGGTACCTTTGTCGCGCTCAAACGTAACCATATCGGTGCTGTATTGCGTGCGCGCCTGAACGTCGGCAATGCGAGCCTGGGCCAGGTCCTGCTGGGCATTAAGCTCCAACTGCAAAAAGGTGGGATCCAGCGCCTGGCCTGAAAGCTCCTGCACCTTTAAGCCGTGCAGAACGGCGGCGGCGGATATGCGGCGTCGTTTCGCCAGCCGAATCTGCCGCCAGTCCTGGGTAAGATTCAACAAGTCGCTGGCGACATCGCGGGCGATGTTCTGGGCATCTTCAAGCATTCGCGTCAGAGACTGGCGACGCAGCAGGGTGCGGCGGGTAAGCTGGGCACGGGCAGCCCGATTTCCGATGGGAATTTCCAATTGCATCCCCACAGAAAATCCGATGTGCGGGTCTGATACCATGCGGTTAAATCCGCCGGAAAAACTGCCATCCGGCGACAGGCCCGCCGAATCCGTGGCGGCGATCAGATCCGCTTTGGGCAGAAGCGCGTTTTCAGCCACACGACGGCGAATGCCGGCTTTTTCAACGGCAAGCCGGTCGCGCTGCATAATGCCGCGCTGACCAAGTGCGACCGCTATTTCCTGATTCAGATCAAATACAAAAGGCACAGGCTCGGGGCCGCTGGTGGGAAGAATATCGGGACCTGGACCAACGGGAATGGAGGGATCGTTTAATAGCGCTTTAAGCGCCTCGGACAGGTCCCCCACCCGCTTCCCGGCGGAGGCCGCATTGTAACGGGCCAGGTCGACCGCGGCGCGAGCCTGATTCACCTGCACCGAATCGACATCCATATGGCGGCGACTTTGCAGGCGATGAAGCGTATGGCGTGCTTGCGCCACCAGGCGGCGCTCAAATTGCATATCCGCGACCGCCTGGCCAAGACGCAAATAAGTAATCTCTACATGTGCAACTGTTTTTATAACCCGTGACCGGAACGTGGACAGCGCTATTTGCTGATTCCGCCGGGCTATATAAATTTGGGCGCGATTCACCGATGCGCCGAAACCACGTAACAGCGGCTGTTTAAGTTCCAGCGCCATATCCGCTGTATGCGAAGGATTAATGTCCGGCGGCAGGCTGGCGGAACTGTGAAAATCCTGATAATTGTCCGAACCAGTCACAGACACCTGACCGCCCGCGGAAAGGAGTTTTTTTACTCCCATCTGGCTGTTCACCTGGTCTTCACTATTGATGCCCACCGGTGAAAAACTGCCCAGCGTCTGGGGAAACGGTGTGGGTTGGTCCAGATGCTGATATTGCGTTTGGCTAATGAAGGTGGGATCAAATGCAGCCTCGGCGGCCACTATCTGGGTTTGCGATACCGCCGGTGCGTAGGATTCAACCTTAATCGCCAGGTTGTGACGCAATGCGTCGGCAATCGCCCCCACCAATGACATGGAAACCCCGGGCGATCCGGGCTGACCAATCATGGCTCCACGGCGACTGGTGCCACCTGGCACCACGGCCATTCTGGCATGGGACGCGGCGCGCCGACCGGCAGACCGCGGAAGCAGTTCATGCACGCCCTGGACCACTGGCATCGTGGCAGGCCGCGTCAGCAGGCGTCCATCAAAAAGATGATGCACTAAAATGCTGTCAGCCAGCGATGCGGTTCCCGGCGTGCCACTCTGATGACGAAAAGGCGAAGCACATCCGGTAAACGAAAGGCACGCACCAGCCATCAAAAGACCGCGCAGGATACTTTGCCTGCCCAACGTACGACGCATTCGTTTCCCGCCAGGTTTCAGATGAAAATGTGTGATAGCCATATTGAGCAATTTTAAATCCAGAGTTTCATGCGTATCCAGTTGATCAGGCCGCGGGTCCATATCCATATGTAGCGGCGACGTCCCGCGTTGATCCGCGCGGTACCCTGCATTCCCGGCCGCAGCCATTTTGGCGGTCGATGAATCAGGGCGCGAACGCGGAAGACATTTCGCTTGTGCTTGACGATTGCCAGTGGATTCACATGCAACACTTTCAGCGGCATGCGGTAGGCCGGATAGGACGCGGTCGCCAGGTTGCCGATCTCGCCGGTTTTTACATACAGAATATCGCCATCCAGAACGTCCAGCCGGGCGACGAGCGGCTTAATGGGTGCCACGCGGAACAGGACATCCCCCAGATGCACCGGGGCACCGATGCGCCGCTGCAAATGACCCGAAAGCACCAGACCCGATATCGGGGATGTAATGGCCGCGTGCGCAATCTGTCCGCGCAACAGGCGCATTTTTGCCGCCGCACCATTCATGGAATCATCCGCGATTTGCATATCCGCGATTTTGCCACGCGCTCTGGCAACCTGCGATTGTTTGGCGTAGGCGGCAAACTGAGCCTCCGCCGCGGCCAACTCGTCACGCAGCCGGGCGGTATGCAGTCGGGCGAGAATGGTTTTTCCGGCCACCACTTTGTCTCCGGGACGAACCAGGACGCTTTTAATATATCCGTCAAAAGGTGCGACAACCTGCGCCTGCCGAACAGGTTCAAGCGTAAAGCGGGCGATAATATGAAACGTGCCGCGCGCGAAAAACGCCCAGGCCAGAAACAGGCTCACCACCACGGCCAGCGCCTTAATCCAGGTATGTGTCGGCCCCACCAGTGTCGCCAGATGGCTGCGCCAGTCATGAACCATGCGAGCCCCCAGCCAGCGATCATGGGCGTGCAGATCCAGCAGGCGGGGAGCGAGCAGATCCGCGGCGGCACGCAGAGACGCAATGTCCGTCGGCGAGACCGAGCGCCCCGGCTCAAATTCCAGCAGCAGAACCGCCGCCGCACCATCGCGCCGCAAAGGAAGCGACAGCACAATGCCGTCGCCATGGCAGGAAACCAGACGGGCGGTGCAGCGGGTGATGACATTTCCCGCAGTTGGCGCTGGATAGAGAATATCCGCGTCCTGATCAAAACATTCTTCCATGGCCTCTTCAAGATCGCGCACGAGGCGCATTTTGCGGAGAATTTTTTCGGTCTGACTCATGGCAACAAGATGAATGGTGCCACCGCGCAGAATGCCTATCGATACGCGCGTGGCCTTGAAATGGACCGACAGGTTATTGCAGATAGCCATGGCCAGTGCCATGAAGCGATCCAGCGACGCGGTTTGTGCGGCGAAAGTGACCGCGAAATTTAGTTGATGCAGCCGCGCGCTGACCATTCCGAGTCGCATTTGCTGGTCTTGCCAAAGCTTTTTGGGAACAGGAATAAACGATTGAACCGGCCCATCGGATGGGGGCGTCTCCACATTCATGGCCGCGACCCTCCGGTTTGCGCCCCGGAAACTTTGCCTGCGGCCCCCACCGCGGCTCCGGTCGGAAACCGAACCCTTACCTGCCGTCCGGCGGGGAGATTACCGGAGTTTTTTACCTGCACCTGCACCATCAGTGTATTGCTGGCGGAGTCAGCCACGCTGGCAATCCAGATAATCTTGCCGAGCGCGGCACCTCCGCCCGGCGAATTGACAATCGCGATGCGGCCAGGTTTAAGCCGCAGCGCAGCGGGCAGTGGAACCGGAACAAACACTCGCAGGCGATCAATCTGAACAATTTCCAGAACTTTTTTGAAAGCGTTGACCGACTTGCCGATGTCCACAAATCGGTCTTCAATCAGACCGTTAAATGGCGCCTTTATTTCCCGCCGCTGGACGGCCAGGTCCGCGGCTTGCAGAGTCAGTTTGTCGTGCTGATGTTTAAGAACCGCAAGTTTAAGCGTTAACCCGTCGATGACAACCCGCAGTTTCGCGCGCTGCACTTCAAACGGAGTGGCCGCCTGTTGTTTCGCCGCCCATTGGGTGCGGCTTAGCGCCACCTGGTCCTGGGCAAGCTGAGCCTGGGCTGCCTGAATACGCAGCGTGCTTTGTGCATTAAGCCGGGCCAGGCGGCGGGCAAGCAGTTGCGGCTGATTGCTTTCCGCGGCAAGCAATTCACCCGCTTTGACAACCTGCCCCCGGCGGACAGCGATGCGGGCAATTCGGCCGGGCCGACTGAAAGATAAATTTACATCTCTCCACGGATTAGCCAGACCCGGATAGGAGGTGGCGGCTGTATTTTCCGCAAAGGATGTGCTTGCACAGGAGGCAATCACCAGCCAGGCACACACTGAACTCAACAGGATCAGACGATAGGATTTGCCGTTTTCGTTCCGCATAACCATCGGGATATCCAAAAAAAAACGCCGCGCACATCTGGCAGGATTGTCACGGAATGTACCACCAGCGGCGCGAAAAGTAAAACCTTGGTTGACCGGCAAAGGTCTTGCATCCGCGCCAATACTCCGGAACAGTCCCCCGATTACCGGAAAATTACGCCCATCGTTCATTGGCTTCCGCACGCATTCTCCAATTTCCAGTTCGTACTGATTTCCGCGATTAGTCCACGTGTAAAAGAGTCCGCATAATAACAGGCCAACAGTTGGCCGGGGCGTGGCCCGGCCAAAGGTGTCAACCGCGCTGATGGCCGCGCGACCGGCATGGCATACGGATTTTCCGACGGCGGCGGCTGATTCATGAACCGGTTTTTCTTGTTGCGCTTATCATATATATTTTTGCGCCCAGCACAGTGGCCTACAGTTCATGATTGACTTAACCTCTGATCAACGGCGTATCATTTTTTCATCGCGGAGGTTTCTATGGCGGCTTGGTGGAATCGGCGGTCGGGCGGGGCAAACGGGGTAAAAAAGATCAAAGCATCGACTCGACAGGGACCAGTTTTCGAAAAACTGGAAGAACGCATCATGCTTTCCGCAGCGACGGCTGCCACATGGTCGAATGTTGCGATTGAGGGGGGCGGGTTTGTCACCGGAGTATTGGCGCGG
>JAJZOA010000041.1 GCA_021852225.1 Planctomycetota bacterium | reverse complement strand
TTCATCAATATACGCACCCCATACATATTGCCGGATCGGCGTATCCGTGCTGCCGCTGCCCCGGCAGTCGCACATAGCACTCTGCGCCCTCTGTGATCTCTGTGGTTCGACCGTCCCGCCAAACCCATACGCATATTGCCCGCCCGGCCACGGGGGGCCAATCGCGTTTTCTATGCTATCCGCATTCATGACCATTTTACGGCCCCGTTTGAACCACAATTATCAAACCGCGAACCCGGCATACCCATTTGCAACGACCTGTTTATATCCATCTACCATCCGCAATACAAGAAAAAACGCATCGCCCGCGACCCTTCTTCCGGTCAGGAGTTTTTATTGTTCCTTGAAACCAGTTGTCCCGCCATGGTGCTTGTTGCCGGCTAAAAAAAACTTTGCGCCTTCGCGTCATCGTGGTTAAAACCCTCGTTGCGCTCACGGCGGTCATGCCGCCGTGGTGACATTGTTTATTCGGTGCGATCAAGATTAACCTTTCGGCAACTGGACTGACGCTGGCATCTTGCTGTCATGCGGCGAATGCCGGGCTACGGCGGATCAATGACCATGTGCCCCTGCGACCCTGTCTGTTTATCAGCGGTCTTTGAGACTCATCGCAGTTGGCATTATAATTCAAGATACCAATGGCCCGGAATCAGAAAATAATCTGTTTATCCGGATGATACTGGAAATCTGCTTTCTGGAGAATTGCGTGAGTCAGGATAAAGCCCCTATACCATATACGACCATCACCCGTCATGGCAGAGTCACCGTCAGTACCGGCAGCGTGTGGGAACCCAAGCTCGGTTACAGCCGCGCGGTAAAAAAGGGCAACCACATTTTTGTCAGCGGCAGTGTCGGCATTGAAGCGGATAAAACCTTTTCACCAGACCCCGGCGCACAGGCCCGGCGGTCCCTGGCCATCATTCAGTCCGCCATAGAGGCTTTGGGCGGCCGGATGCAAGATGTCATGATGACCCGCATATATCTGACCCGCATTGCCGATTGGGAAATGGTGGCCGCCGCCCACGGCGATATTTTTGGTGATATTCGCCCGGCGACGGTTTTGATTCAGGTGGCCAAGCTGATTGATGACGCCGCACTTGTTGAAATTGAAGCCACCGCCATCATCGGTTAACCGGGGCCGGTAACCGTGCTGTCGCGGCGGTTTGCGGGCCATCCGGTCTGGCAACGCGGTACTTGTTTAAATCAGGATGGACTCGTCATGAAAATCACATGCCATTCAATGCTGGTCTTGTGTCTGCTGGTTGCCGGTGGCGTAAACTCAGCGACGCGCTGCGGGGCCGCGGCACCATCCGCGACCGCCGCGCGGGCTGCGAATCCCGGCGAGCCGGCCCGAGTCGCCAAATCGGCCATTTCGCCCGTCAAGGCTGTTAAAAAGCCGCCCGGACTGACGCAGGATATGCTTATTTCACAGGTTGCTGGCCGGATAAGCCGCAAACCTATTGGCGGTTATTATCGGTTTGTCTGGCGGAATCCCGGCAAAGGCTGGCCTGAATCCGTGCGAATTCTTCCCAATGTCGCGCTGGCCACCCTTCAGAACGCGGATAAGCCGAACAAGCACGCCAAACATGGAAAGCTCTTTTTAATCAGCGGAATCGTGACTCTTTACAAAGGTAAGCCATATCTCCTGATTTCGCAAAACATTCAGGTTCTTGCCAGGCGACCGGGAAAATTGCCGCCAAAACCGGTCGGTAAAACAATCAATCGGGTGAGTGCCAGCGGCGAATCGCCGGCGGAAATTTTGGCCGCGTTGCTTAAGCATCATATCGCGCGTCCTTTGCAGGCGCCGCCAGCGGCCAAAGGCAAGCTGGCCGTTCGTTCGCAACTTGCCTCACCTGAATTCACGGTTGACCAAAAATGGCGGCCATGGCCGGAGGGGGCTTATTTATGGAACCGTCGCGCACGGCTGCTGCACAATCCGGAAACGAACCATTGGTTTCTCGCCTTGGACTCAAATGGGTCCAGGCGCTACAGCCCTACTATTGGTGTGATGCCCGGGCCGCTGCTGGAAAAAATGCGCACCATCGCCGCTCGCCAGGGCACGCGCGTGGCCTTCCGCGTCAGCGGCCGCGTGACGGAATATCATGGCTTGAATTACATCTACCTTACCTATGTCCAGGAATTCCATTTTCTCGGGCGGGACTAAATGGGCGATACGCACGTCAATTTCGGCGGCTCAGGCCTGCCGCATGCGGCAACATCAACCGACAGCTTTGCGGTTGCCCTAAAGGAATGGTCGCTGCTGTGCGATATCCTGGCACAGGGCCAGCAGGCCATTCTGCTTCGCAAAGGGGGCGTGTATGAAAGCGCGGGCGAATTTGAACTTGAGCACCGCCGCTTTCTGCTCTATCCGACGGTTGTTCATCAGAATCCGGATATGCTGAAGCCCGAATATGCCCCGCGGGTAACACCCGCCACGCGCGAACCGGAAAAAATTGTTATTCACTCATGGGCCAATGTTTTCTGGATTACTCCGGTTCCCGACCGCATGCGGATGGATCGTCTGAATCACCTGCATATCTGGAATGAAAAGCTGCTGGATATGCGTTTCAATTATCGGCCGAATTATCCGCTCTATCTGGTCCTGCTGGATGTTCGTCGACTGGCCCAGCCCGTTGAATTGCCGATGCACGATGACTATATCGGCTGCAGAAGCTGGGTGGAACTGAAAGAACCGCTGACTGTCGGTGCTTCGGAGGCGGTGCATGCCCCCGCGGCGCTTCGCGAAATTCAGGATTGCATTATGCGACTGTTCGCATAGACTTTGCCTGGTGCCTTCGGTGCGCGTATGATGTTGCGTCGTTTGGAAATGGATTGTCTTTTTTTTTGAGTGCCAGAATCATGACTTTGTTTAATTCCCGCGGAAATCCCATATCGCCCGTACCTCTAGAGAGCACAACCGACGCGACAAGCCCGGCTGGCGTTCAACCGTTCCGTCGGGATATGAATCCGCGCATTGCCGGCGATTATCAGCGCTGGCGCCAAATGACTGTGGATGAAATGCTGCTGGAAAACCGCGTGGTATTTCTGGTAGGGGAAATTGACCACGTTTCGGCCACCAATGTCATCATGCGGCTGCTTTATCTGCAATCTGTGCGTAAAGATCAGGAAATTAATCTGTATATCAATTCGCCCGGCGGATCTGTGGATGACACACTGGCCATTTATGACACTATGCGATTCCTGACCTGCGAAGTCGCCACGTTTTGTGTCGGCAAGGCTATGAGCGGCGGAGCCGTGGTGCTCGCCGCAGGTGCCAAAGGCAAGCGGTTTGCACTGCCTCATGCCAAAGTCATGATTCACCAGCCCTTCGGAGGCATTTACGGCCAGACAGCGGACATCGCCATTCAAGCTGAAGAGATTCTTAAAACCAAGGAACTGCTGACCGATCTGCTGGCTAAATTAACTGGCCAGCCGCGGGAAAAAGTCGCCGAAGACCAGGAACGTGATAAATATTTCGATGCGCAGGCCGCTAAAAAATATGGTCTGGTCGATGAAGTCCTTTCCGAGCCGCCAACCGCCGTCATCGCACAACCACCCGCATCATAAGCTACCGTGCGGCAACGCTACTCCTGCAATGCCCGCGGTGCGGGCATCCGGCTCGCATTGTCACGGTCGCGGCGTGATTGAATAACGGCATAATCCCCGGACAGCCCGCGCAAAGACGGCTTTTCCGTGGCCAAGGGATTGAATCGTTTGTCCTATCGTCTAAGGGTGAAAACGATCGCGCCGGGAATCGGTCCGGATACTGTCGGACCGCTTGCAGTAATCACGGTTTGCCGCGGAATTTTGGTTTCCCGCGTTTTGCGTTGACAACCGCCAGCCATCAGAACCTCGCCGCAGAAATGCCTGCCTACAATATCCCAACGGCGTGCCGCATTCCGTCCGAAAGTTGGACAGACTGATGGCCACCCCGACGCAACAGGAGAAACGCCATGACGCGGGCGGAATCTGATTTTTCTAATTTACCAGCGCACCCCACAACGGTTTTTCAATCCACGCATTCGGTCGAAGATGACGAACTTCTGGATGCCTATTCCCGTGCCGTTTCGCAGGCTGTGCAGGCCGTTGCGCCCAGCGTGGTTAATATTGAAGTGATTCATCAAAAACGCAAGACTGGCCGCGCAGGCAGCGGTGGAACAGGTTCGGGCTTTATTTTTACGCCCGACGGCTTTTTGCTTACCAACAGCCATGTGGTGCAGAATGCCGCGGAATTCAAAGTGACCGCCGCGGACGGCCGACGGCATTCCGCCGCACTAATTGGTGATGACCCGCACACCGATCTGGCCGTTTTGCGGATGGACGCATCCGACATGCCGATTGCTGAATTCGGCGATTCATCACGGCTGAAGGTCGGCCAACTGGTCATCGCCATCGGCAGCCCGCTGGGCTTTCAATCCACCGTTACGGCCGGGGTGGTCAGTGCGCTGGCTCGCAGTTTTCGCAGCGGATCCGGCCGCCTTATTGACGGCGTCATTCAAACTGATGCGGCGTTGAATCCCGGTAATTCCGGCGGCCCGCTGGTGAATTCTTCAGGCCGGGTGGTGGGCGTGAACACGGCCGTCATTCTTCCGGCGCAGGGAATCTGCTTTGCCATTTCGGCCAATACAGCACAATTTGTGGCTTCCCGGCTGATTCGGTTTGGCCGTGTGCAGCGAAGCTGCATTGGTGTCGCGGCTCGCAATGTGGCCTTACCCCGGCGGATAGCGCAGTTTTACAAGCTGGATATTTCGACCGGCATAGCGGTGGAAGCTGTTGAACCCGGCGGCCCGGCCGATCGAGCCGGCGTGCTGCCTGGCGATATGATTCTTGGGCTGGACCAAAAAGACTTAAACGGCCTGGATGATCTGCATCGCCTGTTAACCGAAGAACTGATCGGCAAACATACGGCGGTCAAACTGTTGCGACAGAATGATTTGGCTTATCTGCTGATTACACCCGAAGCCGCGAGCCAATAACAGCGCGCTATATTGTCGGCTGTGGCACTACCTCTCATTTTGTGCGGGCGGGTCAATCGGACCACGCGAATTCGCCCAGCAGTGGAACAAAGCGGCATGCCAGCAGGGGGGTCTGACTTATGCCGTGGTCCTCTTTCTCCACCAGTACAAGGTTCTGGCTGCTTCGGTCTCCCAGCGGCAGAATCATCCGGCCGCCGGGGGCCAGTTGGTCCAGCAGCGGAGCCGCCACGGCCGGCGCGGCGGCTGTGATAATGATTCGGTCAAACGGGCCTTGTTCGGGCCAGCCGCCACTTCCATCGGCAAGCCGAAAAAATATATTGGAAAATCCCATATCCAGCAGAAGCCGGCTGGACAGCCGGTGAAGAGATTCGATCCTTTCAATGGTGTAGACTTTTTCGGCGAGCATCGCCAGAAGTGCGGTCTGGTAGCCCGTTCCCGTGCCGATTTCCAGTACGCGACTGGTGAGTCGCGGGGCGAGTTGCGAAGTCATAAACGCCACGATATAGGGTTGACTGATGGTTTGACCCTCGCCAATTGCCACCGCCTTATCACCATAGGCCTCGGTCCGGATTGGTACCGGCAGGAATTCATGACGGGGCAGTCGGGCCATCGCACAAAGTACTTTTGCATCGCATATTCCGCGCGGGCGAAGTTGCTGGCGAACCATGTCTGCGCGGGCGGCCCGCAGTGCGACGGTGTCCGACGGACTTCCGACCGGCGCTGTGAAATTCGGCAATTCTTCCTTCCGGAGGCGCCCAAAAAAAGAAGATGCGAAGTCACGAAAAGCCATAGCGCATATTATACTGGCATCCCGGCGCGGACCAACGCGGAACGGCGGCATTGCACACATGGCTGCCGCCAGTTCCTGCCGTAGATCCGCAACTATTTGCAACAGACTCTCTATTGGAAGGTCAGGCATGGTAAACAAGCGGCGAACCACACAGGAATTGCTGGACATGGATCGGCAATACGTCTGGCATCCTTTTACCCCTATGAAGGCCTGGATGGATAAAAAGGACCCGCTGATTATTGCCCGCGGACAGGGTGAATTTTTATTTGATACCCATGGCCGTAAATATATTGATGCGGTGTCCTCACTCTGGTGCAATGTTCACGGCCATCACGTGCCAGAACTGGATCAGGCAGTGCGCGATCAGCTTGACCAGGTGGCGCACAGCACGCTGCTGGGCTTGTGCAATATTCCCAGCATTGAACTCGCCGCCCGGTTGATTGATATTGCACCTGCCGGATTGCGAAAAGTCTTCTTCAGTGATGACGGCAGCACGGCCGTGGAAGTGGCCTGCAAAATGGCCTATCAGTTCTGGGCCAACCAGGGGCAGCCGGAAAAAAGCCGATTTCTGGCTTTCGGCGAGGCGTATCATGGTGATACTCTGGGCGCGGTTTCGGTGGGGGGCATACCGGCATTTCACCAGGTGTACGCTCCGCTCTGTTTCCCGGTTGATCGGGTAACTCCGCCGCAACTCGCCCCATTTGCCGGCCTGAACGCCGCCACTGAATCTCTGGCCGCTTCTGGCGCGGCAATGCCGTGGGAACGGGCAATGGAATCCCTGATTCTGGCCAATACCGGCCGATATGCCGGAATTATAATTGAACCGGTGGTGCAGGGAGCCGGCGGCATGATCATGCATCCGTCCGGAACTCTGAAGCGATTGCGCCATATGGCCGACCGCCACAATCTTCTGCTGATCTGCGATGAGGTCATGACCGGCTTCGGTCGCACGGGGCGAATGTTCGCCTCCGACCATGAACAGGTTTGCCCGGACCTTTTATGCCTTTCCAAGGGGCTGACCGCGGGTTACATGCCGCTGGGGGCGACATTAACCACGGCCCGCGTTTTTGACGCTTTTTATGACGATCCGAACGTGGGCAAAACATTTTATCATGGACATACCTACACAGGTCATCCACTGGCCTGTGCGGTCGGAATTGCATCGTTGGATTTGTTCGCCAGCCGCCGATTGCTTGAACATTCGCGGGCCATGGGGCAATTGCTGTGGGAGGAAATTTCCGTTTTGCGGAATCATGACCATGTCGGTGATGTGCGCCAGGTCGGATTGACCGCCGCGGTGGAAATTATAAAAAGCCGTCACACCGGCGAACGTTACCCGTGGCAATGGCGCGTGGGCGGGGCACTTTGCAACCGTATGCGCGGGGCCGGCATTTTAATGCGTCCACTCGGCGATGTGCTGGTGATCATGCCGCCGTTGGCGATAGGACCCGATAGTATCAAAACGATCGCCCGTATTGTGATAGAATGTATTGACAAAGAACTTGACGAAGCCGTGCGCGGCCAGGAGAAAAAATCATGAAGAATGTTGCGGCCGCCACCGCCGAAGTTCCAGTGGAAATGGACCCGTGGAAAATTCTTAAGGCCTTTGGCGGGCCGGGTCTGTTTATAACCGGCACCAGCACGGATATCGGTAAAACAACGGTGACGGCGGCTCTGGCAGGCGCGTTTGCGTCATTGGGCATCAGGGTCGGTATATGCAAAGCGATTGCCAGCGGCTGTCCAAAGCATCCGCAACGCGGATCAGCCGGTGCCTTGCGAAATGACGACTTGCTTTCGCCCGACGCGGCGATTAGTTCCCGAATGGCGGGGCTGGACCCATCGGACGATCAGGTATTACGCTTTGCCAGCCCGATTCGCTATGCCGCGCCGGTCTCTCCGCACATTGCCGCCAGAATTGAAGATCGCTCGCCCGACTGGACCGCCCTGGCCAGAGCCATGGAATACTGGCGAACGCACTGCGATTTTTTGTTGGTGGAGGGTGCCGGTGGCTGGCTGGTTCCGCTTGATAACCGCCTGTTTACTGTCGCGGACATGGCATCTATTTTCGCTTTGCCCGTGGTATTGGTGACGGCGGCCTACCTTGGAACGCTCAACCACACATGGCTTACCGCCGAGTGTATTCGGCATCGGAATCTGCCGCTGGTGGGTCTGGTGGCGAACCATGTTCCAGACCCGCCCGATATGGCCGCTACAACCAGCCTGGAGGAATTGCCGCATATTATTCACGCGCCTATGCTGGCACAATTGCCACAGGTGCCGCAGGATTGCTCGGCCTCCATTCCCGAATCATTTGTTGCCGCACTTCAACCCTTTGCCCGACAATGGTGGGAAACGGTAAAACTCCGCCGCCGGTAGGTTAGTCATACTCAAGATTTGCCGTCGTTGGCTGGTTACCTGCGCATGGAAACCGGGGGGCAGAAGTAGTCTCACCCATTACCGGTACAACTGGCGGCGCATCTACCCTGGCGATTTTCAGGGACAACCGTCCGGATTCGTCTGATATGAGGTAAATTAATTACCCATTTGGGAAAACCGTTGTCTCATAACGCCCAAACCGGTTATTTGCTCAATGTTGCCGGATGTCGCAATTGGACACTTGGCAGACGGTATTGTTTTGCCCTAAACTGTCCGGTTTGGGACTCTGTTCCGGGCCGGAAATCCTTTTATCGGCTGGACGCAGTTCGGATTTTTGTTTTTGAAAGGTTAACACCATGCCTCTTATGACCACCAAAGCGATGTTTGATCTTGCTTATACCGGCGGATTTGCGATTGGCGCGTTCAATGTGAACAATATGGAACTCGCCCAGTCCATCATTGAAGCCTGCGCGAAAGAGAAAAGTCCATGCATTCTGCAAATTTCCAAGGGGGCCCGGAAGTACGCCAATATCCGTTACCTTAAGGCTATTATTGATGCGGCCGTAGCCGACCATCCGGAAATTCCGGT
>JAJZOA010000202.1 GCA_021852225.1 Planctomycetota bacterium | reverse complement strand
CGTCGGGCTGTGGAAAATCAACACTTTTGCGATGCCTGAACGGCCTGGAAAAAATTGATTCTGGTGCGATGAGAATCGGAACCACTCAAATGGCGGTCTGCGGTTTGGCTTCGCCCCGCGAATACGCCGCGATTATGCACCGGATGCGGCAGCAGGTGGGTATGGTATTTCAAAGTTTTAATTTGTTCGGTCATTTAACAGCATTGCAGAACGCAATGCTTGCGCCTCGAATCGTCGGTGGACTTTCACCCGAGGCCGCGCGGGATATCGCTGCTCATTTCCTGCAAAAGGTCGGCCTGGGTGACCGGTTAAATTATTATCCCGGGCAACTTAGCGGCGGTCAGCAGCAACGTGCTGCTATTGCCCGCGCCTTGGCTATGAAGCCTTCAGTCTTGTTGTACGACGAACCGACTTCCGCCTTGGACCCCACACTGGTGCGTGAAGTGCTGCTGATCATGCGGCAATTGCATGAGGAGGGCATGACCCAGATCGTCGTCACTCACGAAATGCGGTTTGCCCGGCAGGTCGCGGATCGGGTGCTGATGCTGGATGCCGGGCGCAAGGTGGCGTATTGTCCGGCCCCGGATTTTTTTCAAGGAAATTCGGATCCGCGCGTGGTGAACTTTCTGGCTAATCTGGATTAAGGCCGAATGTCCTGATCATGTGCGGGGGCGATTAAAACATATAACGTTCAATTTTTTCAGGTGATGTGATGGCGCTATTACATTTTTCAAGGTGCGTGATGAACGATCCCGGCGGCGGGCGGCGTATGTGTGTTTTCCGGTTTATTTCAATAATTTTGTTGATCTGCATCGGGTGTATGGCGTCCACAAACATTTGTGCTGCGTCGCCGCGACCGGTGCTTACATGGGGAGCGGATTCAGAAGGTGGCGCGCCGTACGTGTTTCAGGATCCGAAGGATCCGAACAGAACCATTGGCTTTGAGGTGGACATTGCCGCGGCGCTGGGGAAACTTCTGCATCGTCGGCCGGTATTTGTGCAGAACGAATGGACCGGTCTGATTCCCGGTCTGGAGCGGGGCGGCTACGACATAGCCATGAACGGACTGGGCATTACCGCCGCGCGCCGGAAGGTGGTCGCCTTCAGCCTGCCATATTATGTCTGTTCCGAGCAATTGATGGTGCGAAAATCAACGCGTGGCATACATGGCCTGGCGGATTTGCGGGGCAAGATTGTCGGCACCCTGCGTGATTCAACGGGCGAGCGGATACTCCATGCGTTTGGCGGCATTCATGTACGTTCCTATGACGGGCAGATTAATGCGTACCAGGACCTGGCCAACGGTCGACTGGATGCCGTGCTGATGGACCTGCCGATCGCGGAATATTATGGTTCACCGGTCAAGACGTTAAAATTTGTGGGTCCGCCCATCGGCCGGATTAACTATGGCATTGCGCTGCGCAAAACGGATGTGAAGTTGCGCGGGCAGATTAATCGCGCACTGGTCACGCTGATGCGGAACGGAACGCTGGAGAAAATTTATAAAAAATGGGCATTGTGGAATCAGCCTACAAAAAAGCTGTTTGCCGCCACTCTGGCTGCCGGCGGCAAACCCAATGAACTGTCGCGTTTTACCCGCATGGTGCAGGCGCATCACACCTGGCTGCAGGTGTTGCGGCAGTACGCGGTGTATCTGCGGATACTGGTGGAAAAGGGCGCGCCAATGACCATTGCGATATCCATTTCGGCGATGGTGCTGGCAGTGGCACTGGGGCTGTTTCTGGCGTTGTTAAAGCTTTATGCCCCGGCACCGCTGGCGTGGCTGGCCAAGGCATATATTGAACTGGTGCGCGGTACGCCGCTGCTGATTCAGCTATATCTTATTTTTTACGGTCTGCCGAATATCGGTATCCGGCTTAGCCCGTTTGTGGCGGCGGTCCTGGGGTTGGGGATGAATTACGCGGCCTATGAGGCGGAAAATTACCGGGCGGGAATTGAATCCATACCGCGCGGGCAGTGGGAGGCTTCACTTTCTCTGGGCATGAGTCATTTACAGACTCTGCGGCATGTGATTATTCCGCAGGCAATTCGCACCTGTCTGCCGCCGGTGACCAATGACTTTATTTCCTTGTTCAAAGATTCAAGTATTGTGTCTGTGATCACGATGGTGGAACTGACCAAAGTCTATGGCGAACTGGCCTCCACTTATTACGATTATATCGGGATTGGTCTATTAACCGCGGCGATCTATTTTCTGATTGGCTGGCCATTTGTGCGACTTTCGCGCTGGCTTGAACTGCGACTTCCAGGCGGCCGACAAGGATATGTTCCAGGAGCCAAACCAGTCAACGCGGGTTGAGTATCCGGAAATGTTTTCTGTTGTATTCCGATATTGCCCGCGGGTGATATTGGTTGGGCGTTTTACGGTTTCATAATGCCGGTTCGCCGGCTAAAAAGTCCGCAGCCCGCCGCATTGACCGCGGCAATCGAAAACTGATATGTGTTTCCTGGTTTCAGGCCACCTACCGTAAAAAAGGTCGCATGACCGTTGCCCAGAACCAGCAGGCTTCTGCCGGCGAATAAAAATCGCCGACCGGTGGGGTTTATTTTCAGCACAATTTCAGTTACGGGCGCTCCGCCATCATGAAGTGGATTGCGGAAATGGATTGAGGCGGTGTGGCGACTGGTACGCACCGCCAGCAGCCGCGGTACGCCGGGCACGTGGATGATCCGTTCTCTGGGAGTGACCGCGGCAGAAGGCAACGATGGCGGACTGGCACCGCGTGAATTCACGGCGAAAACATAAAAGCGTACCGACCGATTCCGCTTGAGCTGGTGAAATGTCACATAGCCGGATTTCGCGAAATTGTCAGCTGAAATAGCGATCTGCTTTTTATCTGAGGCAACGACGGTGTATGAAAGAATGGAGGCACCCCCATCAGAAACAGGCGGGTTCCAGGCGACATAAGCGGTTCCATCGGCGGCCCAGGCTGCCACGCGCATCGGTGCATCGGGTGCTGTGGTTCCAGAGATACGAACGTTCAATAGATTTCGATAGGCCGCCTGCAGGCCGGCCCGCCGAAGAATAAGCCCCGGCACTTGCCGTAGAGAATCGATCAGGTGGTTATGTCGCAGAATGACTCCCAGGTGTGACGAATCGGGATCCCCCTGCTGCCAATAGTTATCCTCGAAAAGGAAATTATCCAATTTGCCGCCCCGATGGTTATGGTAATAATCACGATGGCGACTGCCCCAGTTGTCAAAATTCGTGTCGAAAATAACATTTCCCTTGGCGGTCACATTGTCACAACCATTGTCGGTGTAAATGCCATGGCCGGACCCGTATTGATTGCGGATGACATTGCTCAGCAGTTTTTCGCCGCGTGCCAGCGAAGGCCCGGTAAGACCCTGCGTATAGATGCCTCCGCCATCCGCCAGCAGTCGCATGTGGTTAAAGATAAGATTATGAGCCACCACATTATTGGCGGAATAATTCGCCTGTCCTGGCAGTTTAATTTTATCTGGCCAACCGCCCCATCCGATTGAAATGCCGGTGTAGGGCAGGTTATTGAGCTGGTTGTGCGCAATAAGAGTGCGGCGGGCGTAACCGACGTCGATGCCCACGCCGCCATGAAATTCTGTCGCAACGTTAAAGATGTGGTTGTCTTCAATTCTGTTTGCATCCGTGCGCGCCTGACGGGGCGCAAGGGGCATATCCACGCCTCCGAGTTCGATCCCGTTGCCGGAAATATCAGTAAAGATACAACCAAGTACCAGGTCTTCCTGAGACCCATCTCCAAGTCGCAGGCCCGCAGCGCCGAGGTGCGCAAAAATATCATTTGTGAAGGTAATGTGATGGTCATAAAACAACTGCAGATTGCCTGGCTCCTGTGTCCAGTTTCCAAACGGGCATTCCCCACCGGGGGCAAGGTGACAGAGTCCCTGAACCGCATAACCATTTCTTCCGGTCACTGTATAGTTGGCCTGAATTTCAGAAAACCCTTCCGCGGAATCAGGGGACAACCACGTGGCGTAACAGAATTTCAGGTTGGAAAAGCGAATGTTCCGTATTGGCTTTTGTGCCGTGCCACGTCCCGTGACCAGTTTTGTAAGAATCGGCGCTTCGACATCCGCCTTGGCCATATCTTCGCCAGGGCGCGGCACGTAATAGAGCATGCGACGGGTCCGGTCCAGATACCATTGCCCCGGTGTGCCCAGCAGTTCAAACGCATTTTCTATGAAGTTGCCATTGTATTCGTCTGCCGCACCGGCTGCATCAGCGGGCGGTTAATTTATTGGCCGTCCACAACGTTGCTCAAAAAAAAGTCGGCGGCTGTACGATACACAGCCGCCGACGGGATGATCATGGGAGTATTTAAATTTTGGAATTGCCGTGGTCAGTTGCCTGCTGGTGCCGCGGCTGGCTCGGCCACCGGCGCGTGTGCCGCTGCGGGCTGCGCCGGCTGCTGCGGCGATTCATCACGAATTGCCTGTTTGCGGGAGAGCTTAATGCGGCCCTGATCGTCAATTGCAATGACTTTTACGCGAAGCTCCATGCCAACTTTCACTTCTTCGTTGACATTCTTCACGAATTTGTCGGACAATTCGCTTATGTGGCACAGGCCGTCTACACCGGGAATGACTTCAATAAATGCGCCGAAGTCCTTGACGGAACTCACGCGACCGTTGTATATCCGGCCAATCTTCACATCTTCCGTCAGCCGTTCAACTTCTTCGCGAGCCCGTTCGGCGGCTTCCACGCCAACGGCGGAAATAAAGACCGTGCCATCATCCTGAATGTCAATTTTGGCACCGGTGGTCTCCACAATTTTCTTGATGGTTTTACCACCCGGTCCGATGACTTTGCCGATCTTTTCCGGATTAATCCGAATGGTAAGCAGTCGCGGGGCATAAGGCGAAATCTGGGCCCGATGAGTGGGAATGACCGCGAGCATTTTTTCCAGGATATAAAGGCGGGCGGTGCGGGCCTGTTCCAACGTTTTGGCTATCAGGTCGTGCCGAAGACCGCGAATTTTCAAATCAAGCTGAATCCCAGTGATGCCCTGAGTGGTTCCGGAAACCTTGAAATCCATATCGCCGAAGTGGTCCTCTTCACCGAGAATATCGGTCAGGAGAACTTCCTGTGAACCCTCGGAAACCAGACCAACGCTGATGCCCGCGACGGGGCGGATCAGTGGTACGCCGGCATCCAGCAACGCAAGCGTTCCGCCGCACACGCTGGCCATCGAAGAACTTCCGTTGGATTCCAGAATGTCGGACACCAGCCGCACCACGTAAGGGAACTGTTCCGGTGCTGGCAAAACCGGCTCAAGCGAACGCTCCGCCAATGCGCCATGACCAATTTCGCGGCGACCCGGCCCCATAATTCGCTTGACTTCGCCGGTGGAAAATGGCGGAAAATTGTAGTGCAGCATGAATTTTTTGGAATATTCGTCGCCCAAGCCGTCCACAATCTGTTCATCGTCACCGGTGCCCAGCGTGGTGGTCACAAGTGCCTGTGTTTCGCCCCGGCTGAAAATCGCCGAGCCATGTGTGCGGGGCAGCACGCCGACCAGGCATTCCAGCGGACGGATGGTGGTATGGTCGCGGCCGTCAGACCGCGTTCCGGAAAGAATCTGTTCGCGGACGGTCTTTTCTTCAAGTTGGGAAAAGGCCATTGCGACCTGCATTGGCTCATTTGCGGGTTTTCCAGTGGCGGGATTTACCGCAGTCAACTGATCCATGATTTGTTTGCGAACGGCGTCCACAGCTTCTCCCCGCGCCTGTTTGCCGTGAATCCGCTTTGCGGTTTTAAGTTGTTCATGCCAAGCAAAGACGCCTTTGACCAGGTCGGCCGATGGTCCGCGCAAGGTGCAGACTTTGGTTTTGCCGACTTTGGCGGCCAAGTCTTTAATGATGGCGGTAATCGACCGGATGAATCCGTGGCCAAGGGAAATGGCCTCCAGAACGGTCTGTTCCGGTAATTCACGGGCACCCACTTCAATCATGTTGACGGATTCTTCCGTGCCCGCCAGAAGCAAATCAAGATCAGATTGATCCAGGTCGGCAGCCGTCGGCATGACTGTAAATTTGCCGTCTACGCGGCCTATACGCACCGCACCAATCGGGCCTTCAAACGGAACGGAACTGATTGCCAGCGCCGCAGATGAACCAATCATGGCCAGCACGTCAGGATCGTTCTGCCCATCGGCGGAAAGCACCATGACCTGAATCAGCACTTCATCAAAATATCCGACAGGGAACAGCGGGCGAATCGGCCGGTCAATCATACGGGCGGTAAGTGTTTCTTTTGTGGAGGGGCGCCCTTCACGCTTGATGAAGCCGCCAGGGAATTTTCCCGCTGCGGAGGTCTTTTCCCGATAATCAACAGTCAGCGGGAAAAAATCGATACCGGGGCGCGGGTCCGATGAAACCACGGTCGCAAGGACCACTGTCTCACCATAAGTCACCAGGACTGCGCCGTCCGCCTGTTTAGCCAGATGTCCGGTTTCGAGAATAAGTTTACGTCCGTTGAGCTCCAGTTCAACTTTTGTTACTGCCATGAGTTATTCACCTGAGTAGAGTGTTATTAAATTTGCCGGTTTGCACCCAATGTGCAAAGATCGGCTCCGATACATACCCGCCATCTTCCCCGTCCAGCCGTTTCGCCGCCGTTGTTTTTTAAGGGGCGACCGGCCAAAGTACCGCCAATTTCATCTGTCCGGTTCTTTACACCTTCAACTCCTTTTCTCGCCCGTTTGGCCGATGTCAGGGAGCTGGTTTAACGTCGCTCAAGCCTTTCCACTGCCGCCCGACCATTATTTTTGTCGTCGCGTTAAGGCGGTTGATATTGTCGCGCCTGAGTGCGACCAAATCCGTGGCCTGGCACTTGATGTCTCGGTGCTTATGCCAAGTGCCGACTCTTCTTTCCGTCCGTTTTCAAGCCGTGCCGGTTCTGTCTAAATAGAGGGAAAATACTGCCGCAGGAAATTTTCCTTTCGCCCGGTCTGAAAACAGCGGAACCTGGCCAATATTACTTGCGCAGGCCCAGCCGTGTGATAATCGCCTGGTAACGTTGCGGGTCAGTGTGGGTCAGGTACTTCAGCAGGCTGGAGCGTTTGCCGACCATTTTCAGCAGGCCGCGCCGTGAGGAAAAATCCTTGTTATGCGCCTTGAAGTGTGAGGAAAGCTCGTTTATCCGCTCGGTAAGCAGGGCAATCTGAATTTCCGCAGAACCTGTGTCTTTTTCGTGGATACGTGATTCGCTGATAACTTGTTTCTTCCGGTCGACCGTAAGCATGAAACCAAAACCTTTCGGGTAATCCAGCGGGAGACCACCAGCACATGCCGGTGCGTTCCTCGCACGACGGTTAATCTGGCATTATTACCGGTTTGGAATAAATAGGCAAGCGCGGAAATCGGGTCTGATGTTTTAGCGGAATGCTCCATTCACCGATGCTCGCGTCTCGACCACTTACCGCCTTATTCCCGCGATAGTCCATCGTCAGCGTACGCTGTTGATAGGCCGAAAACGGCATGAAATGGCATGGCACCGATCAATTCGGCGATTTATTCGCTATTAGGAATAATCAGCCTGGCGCGAAATTGCCCACCAGCGCCCCGCGTGTTACGGTTATGTGCAGCCGTTCTTCGCCTGTAACTGGATCGGTATGATGTGGCTGATGCGCAAGCAGGGATTCCCCAACGATTGCAATTAATTCCTGAATTTCATCATCGGTTGGATGGTCCGGGCCTATCAATGCCAGGTGGCCATCAATTTTACCGCCCTCTATGAAATGCAGATCAAGCGAGGCAATATCCTTTCCTTCCTGCCGGAAAACAAACCGCTCCGATGACCCCGTGCGGATAACCCGAATCAAATGCAGGTCGCCCATATTCATAATAACCTCACATTCCGGCGTTGCTGAAATGACCTGCCACAACAAGAACACACAGGGCGAACAATAAAATCAGCAGGCAGCCCATGCAGCCGCCGCCGGTACAGCCAGGGCTCGTCTGGGGCGATTGTGGTGCAATGTAGGCCGTGTGACGCGATTTTTCATAATTGACGTACCGTATTCCGGTGCCGGGCAACGACGCGCTGGTGTAACGTCGCCCCGTGGCTGAACGGCCCATGCGAAAGCCGGGCACACCCACCGATGTTCCAATGCCGTGTTTGCTCAGGTTAACCCGGAATGGGCCGAAATTGACCGATTTTCTGAAATACAGGCCCAAAGCGTCCATCTCCTGTTGCGGCAATTCAGGTAGCAGTATGCCGCGCCCGGATGTGCCTGTAAAGACTGTGCGGCATTTGCGAATTGTCCGCGCATAGGTCCCGCGACAGAGTTGGTGCCTATGCGGCGATTCGGTGAGCGAATGGAAACCTGTTTCCTGGGTACTCCGCACCGACTTTCGTTTCTAACCCTTAAAAATTGAAAGATTTTTTTCTGCGGACGTCGGGCGTCTGGTAACGCCATGGCGCGATAAGACTGCACGTATACCCCATTTTTCGCGGGATATTATCCGCACTTGGTAGTCTTGCGGATTATCGGCGACCGACGAACTGTTGTCTGCCGCTGCCGGAAAGAAAATGGCGAAAGATTATTCCCGAGTGAACCGATAGAATAGTTGTGCTGATCAGACAGTTGTCTGAAACATATCAACCTGTGATTGGCACAAGAGTAAAGAGCATCTGACACGAACCGAATGCTGATCCAGTCTGGATCGGCCCGCACAAGTGCGGAAGTCTAAAAGTCATTCGGTTCCAGAAGA
>JAJZOA010000013.1 GCA_021852225.1 Planctomycetota bacterium | reverse complement strand
TATGGAGGCGATGAAGGGCCAGCAGACGATTGGTGAGTTGGCGGGTTTGTATCAGGTTCATCCCTCGCGTATTGCCGCCTGGAAAAAGCGTCTTGTGGAATGTTCAGCGATGGCATTTGAGGAATCCTCTGTTCAGGGGTCCAACCATTCCTCGCCGGCGTTGATGGCGCAGTTGTACGAGCAGATAGGTCGGTTGCAGGTGGAATTATCCTGGCTAAAAAAAAAGTCTGGACTGGACGCCTGACCAGAAGCGTCAGGCGGTGGATGTCGGCCATCCCCGGTTGTCGGTACGGCGGAGTTGACTACGTGCTCCCAGGGCATCTTTGGGCATCCGAGCGGCGTACGCCAAGCCAGACGCCCACTGCGGCCTTGGCAACCTGTCGCAATGACTGGCGCGAGGCTTGGCACCTGAGAAACAATCTGGGCATATCCGCTGTGGTATTTACAGAATTAATGGATCAGCAACAGGAGATCGGCGGGCTTGTGACACACGATCGCCAACTCAAAAAGCCATCCGCCGTATTACACTCTACCCGGAATCGCGCAGGACATTCATTGATAAAGCCAAGGGCAATTTTGCAAGCAAGCACGCTGGTGATAGGTAGCCCCCGTATTATGTTCAGATACCATTTTTGCGGTATTGGTGCATTTAAGAGGAGTTTTCAACATGGAAGTATCCCGTCGAGAAGTTCTTTTGGCTGCCGGTGCCACGGTGGCGGCGGCGATGTTGCCCGACCAGAAATCTTCTGGTCAGATTGCCGGTGATCATTCGCATAAAGACTGGCATGCCAAACAGGCACATCTGATGACCCGCTGGAGCCATGAAGTTTCGCCGGAGCATGCCTGGCCGGAATATCCGCGGCCACAACTGGTGCGGGAACGGTGGTTGAACCTTAACGGATTGTGGAATTATCAAATTACCCGCAAGGATCAAGCCAATATCCCCAGTGGTCATGCAGGCAAGATTCTGGTGCCGTTTGGCATTGAATCCGCCTTGTCCGGCGTGATGCAGCCGTTGCTGCCTGATCAGCGGCTCTGGTATCAGCGGGAGGTTGCTATTCCGGATTCATGGGATGGCCAGCGCGTCCTGCTGCATTTTGGCGCGGTGGATTGGGAAGCAACCATTTATGTGGATGGCCAGCACGTCGGCAGCCATCGCGGCGGGTATGACAGCTTCAGCTTTGACATTACCAAGCATGTTAAAGCGGGAGGTCGGCATAGTCTGGTGGTGTCGGTATGGGATCCCACGGATACATTCTGGCAGCCCCACGGCAAACAGACCCTGCATCCCGGCGGCTGCTCGTACACGGCCACATCGGGCATTTGGCAGACAGTATGGCTGGAACCTGTGCCGCCATCGCATATTGAAAAACTTAAGATGGTGCCCGATCTGGAAAAGGGCGTGCTGCGGCTGGAAGTTATTGGCCGCATTGACTGTGAACCCATGACCGTGGAAGCCCTGGCCATGGAGGATGCCACGCCCGTGTCCCATGCCACAGGGACGATTGGCCAGGAATTTACCCCTGTCATCCGTGACAATCTGGTAAAGTTTTTCAAGGCCCGGTCAAGCTGGGTTTCCACGGAACTTGAAATAGCGATCGCCAATCCGCGGCTCTGGTCACCGGACAGTCCTTATTTATATAACCTGAAAGTCCAATTAAAGGACCGCGACGGCAAGGTATTGGACACGGTCACTAGCTATTTTGGAATGCGCAGCCTGAAGGTCGGGCACGACGCATTGGGCAATACTCGCGCCATGCTCAATGGCAAGCCAATGCTTTTGCCCGGATCGCTGGATCAAGGTTTCTGGCCGGACGGTGTATATACCGCCCCGACGGATGAGGCTCTGAAATTCGACATTGCGACCGAGCGGCAACTCGGATTCAATGCCGTTCGCAAACATGTGAAAGTTGAAATGCAGCGATGGTACTACTGGGCAGACAAGCTCGGTCTGATGGTTTTTCAGGATATGCCTACCGGCAACGACGGCGATCCATGGACCGACCGTCCGACATCACCGGAAGCGGCCGCCCAGTGGGAAACCGAAGTGCGCAATCATATTGAACAACTTGGCAATCACCCGTCGATTATCTGTTGGATTATGTTTAATGAAGCATTTGGCGGTTTTGATTATATCCGCAACGCCCGTTGGGCCAAACAGCTTGATCCCAGCCGATTTGTGGATGAATCCAGTGGATTTCCATGGCATGGTGTGGGGGATGTGCGTGACAATCATGGTGGCGTACCGGCGAAATTCGACCATCAGTTTGGAATAACCAGTGAGGATGGTGGCTGGGGCCTTGGTGCACCCGGGCACGTCTGGCCTGGTGCCTGGACCTACCACAGCTACAAGCCGAAGACTGGCCATTCCATGGATTTTCTGGCGGCGCAGAATAAAGACAAGGCGTTGCCAATGCCAGCCGTGACCGACGCGTCCAAAGCTTGGATGACGCGCGAGGTGGCGGGTCTTTTTCGCAGGTTTATTGAGAATACCAACCAAAGCGCGCAAAGCGGAGATTTTTACTGCCAGATTGTGGATGTGGAGACAGAGTGCGATGGATTGTTGAGCTACGACAGGGCGGTCTGGAAAGTTAATCCGGAAGAAATTCGCTCGACCATACAATCCGCACTAAAACTGGCGCAAAAGCGCTGTCCGGAACTGGTCATTTGATATTATTCAGCGCGCAATGCCGATAAAAAACTTGCAAATGTATATGACTAAATTAATGCGTATAACAAGCCTTCACTGGAAGTTGTATTGTGCCTGCGTCATGGCGATGGTCATTCTGTGGATGGCCGGTTTCGCCCAAACCAGGGCGGATACCAGTTACAGCGACCCGCTATCCCGACACCCCAAGGGATGCAGGGCCTGGCCGTTCGGATTTACACGTTGCCGGTACAAGCCAACACCACGCGACGGACATTGGCTGTTCTCATTAGGCTGATCCAACGCGCCACGGCGCGGCCGCCCGTATTCCATGGCCGGCTTTCGGAAACCCATTTTAATTTCGGCCCGGCCCCGGCCAACACCTCGGCAGCCGCCTTTCTGGGTATACATACATATGAAGATTCCCCGGCATTGGGGCACGTGCTGGTGGCCCTCCATGGATATATTGATATTCCGCATACGGGAACCTACACCTTTCATCTGGCCGCGGCCAACGGGCCGGCGATGGTATTTTTTGCGGGCGCGGATTCGTGGAAAACCGGAACGATGATTCTGGCCAGAAATGACCACGGAATAAATCATGCCCCCAGTTTGCCGAACCAGGTGCACTGCGATTTTTTTCCAATCCACCATCGGCTTCAGACGGGACTGTACCCAATCACGCTCTTTTACTTTGGCGCCCGGAAGGGAATCGCGCAATTGAAGTTCTCGATTGATGGCCCGGGAAATATCGCGTTTTTCATCCACGCATTTCACCGTCGTCATCGGCTTTCGTTAATTAATCCGTTTCATCGTTATCATTTCCAGCCCCACACTGGCCGCACGGTCGCGGATACGGCTCCGGCGGATCGCTTCAATGCCAGACTGGTTGGCGGGGCTGTTATTACACACAATGGCTTGGCAACCGGCGCAACGTGGGAGAGTGCCGCGCGCATCGCACCAGCGGGCATGGGGGTTTTTACGAGCAGTTTTTCGATAGAAGACTGGTTTTCGTGTCGCGGCACAAATGGGAATGGGCAGACCCTTTTTGCATTTTCCGATGGGACTTTGCGGAACAGTCTGATTGGACTGATCAATGGTATAGGATCTCATATTACCTTAACTTTTAACCAAAATGGCCATAGCCATCAATTATCATGCTCCGGCCCGCGGGTGGGCGCGTTGACCATGTTGACTCTTACATACAACGCCGCCACACACAATGCCCGGCTTTATATCAATGGTCGATTAGTGAATTCCGTCGTGATTCCCCACCGCTTTCACCTGGCGCACATATCCAGACAAAACGGCATTGGCGGCTTGTCGCCGGTTCATGCGGCGAGCCTGCACGGAATCACGCGCGAGTTTCGCCTGTACCGCGCACCGCTGAAATCGCCGCATATTAAAAAGGATTTTCATGACGGTCCGGGCGATATGATAAATCCAAGATGATGGGTGTTTTTCGCGTCGTCGCGGGTTTATTTCCAAGCCTGGTCTGGCGAAGACTTTGGCCCCGGTTACGCACCAGAGCCGCTTTTATGGCCAAACTGCCAGGGTTGGGGTGGATGCATTGCAAGCGGGATCTGGGTTCACGAATTGACGAGGTCGCGAAGCACTTTGGATACGACAGGTCGGGCCGCCATCCATGCAAAATAGAATTGCATGCAAATTGTTATGCAAGTACTGTTTTAATTTGCATGAAATATAGTCCTATAAAGCATTTACGGTCTTTAACGGAGGCGAAAAACGGCGGAAAAATTGCCTGCCGGATCAGTCCCGGATGGCTTTGCATTTTCGCCTTTATTGTGAAATAAAATGCGTTTTAGGCTGGTGAAATCTAGCCATGGGGCCGGGCGAATTTCCTTCCGCACAACGGCTGGCAATTGAAATATTGGGCGATTCGGCTAATCGCGTGCTCTGGCTGTCCACGTAGCTTCCAACTTTCTGAAAATCTTGTGCGTTGGGGTATTTGCAATAAATATTTCAATTTTAATTTGCATATAGTCGCAATATAATCTAGAATATCTCTGTCGGCGGAATCTGGTGGTAAAGAGATATCTTTTCGCCCGGATTCATTCGGTGCGATTGTGCCGGATAAAAAAATAAAATAACCCGTCCTTGTTTTGCCTGACCGTGCGGCCAGGGCAGGTGCGGGTGAGAGCGCTTTTTCGCAGGGAGTTTTTATGAAAACCAATCTATTTAATTCTCGATCTTGGCTGTCAGCGGTGTGGGCTGTCGGCGCTGGCGTCTTGGCCGTGGCTTGCACGGGGCAGTTGGTGCATGCAAGCCTGGTTGCGGATTGGAATGCTAGTTCTTTAAGTACGGGGGCGCTAACGGCTGGAAATACCTGGACTGATTCGGTTAATTCAATCAGCGCGACTGCCGCGGGCACCGGCTTATCGGTTAATAACTCCAACGGCCAGTTTAATGGTCACAATTACATAAGTTTTGGTGGTGCTGGAAATTTCGGAGTGGCGGCTGGCACGCTTGCTCAACCAACCAGCGATTACAGCATAACCGTTGTTTTCGATACCACGACGACGAACAACGCGGGAAATTTCTCCGGCAATAATGATTGGTATAACGCGAATGGTTTGGTGGGAAACGAGCAGCCCGGAATTCAGACTGACTGGGGCTTCGGTCTGGCTGATAATTCGCAGGGAGTAGTTCTCGGGGAGGGTAATCCAACCGCAAATACCGATCAGGAAGATCGCGCCAATTTCACCTACACAGGTGGTAATACAATTATCGCCACGGCGACACGAGATTCATCGACTGGGGCTGTTACCATTTTTATTAACGGCGTGGATGTGGCCCAAAGCTATTTGCCAAGCGGCACCACGACTATGGATACCGCAGATCGCAATACCTCAACGGGTTTTTTAATTGGCGCGATGGATCAATATAACCCGATAGCCCGCTATTTCAGTGGAAACATTGCTGAGGTGCGAATGTTCAACAGCGTGGTAAACGGGACCAATGAATATAATTCATTGGCGACCTACTACGGTCTGCAGCAGGTGGCAACGCCAGAACCTGCCACTTTTGGCCTCTGCGCCAGCGGTGCGATGGGCTTATTGTTGCTGAAGCGGCGCAAGATGGCCTGAAAACGGGGGCAAAAGTGCGCTTTAATGCGGGTCAACAGCCGATATCGAATTAAGGAGGGCTGGCCAGCAAGATCATAGGCCAGCCCTTTTTTTCGCAAAAAGCGATTTTATGGACGGCGGTTAATGGAAACTTGCGAATCACCAGCCGGAATCCACCGGTTTGCTGATTTTGAACATCGCATTTCTGTACGCCGGTCCAAGGAGACGACCATGTTCGATGTCAATTACCAGGGTGAAGGCTCTCGTCAAACATCCGGGCCGGCAACGCTGATTGGTTCATTGGTGAAGGATCATTGGTCCTTGAAGTCGGGGAAGCGGCATGCGTTTACCCTTGTGGAATTGCTGGTCGTGATTGCGATTATTGCACTGCTAATCAGTCTGCTGCTTCCCGCGTTAAGTCAGGCAAAGGCCGCCGCCGAAACCGACGCCTGCGGTGCCAATATGCACGAAATGGGCGTGGCAATGGCGGAATACGAGCAGGCCAGCCACAACTTTCTGCCAAATGTGGACATCAACGGTTTCTGCGTCTGGATTCCACAACTGATGTCCATGATGGGCGGCCCGGGATCGGCGGCAACATTTTATTGTCCTGCGGAACCCATTTCCTCGCAATATATTGCCTATGTGCAAACGCAAAATCCAACAATGCCCCTTTTTAATGATGGCAGCCTGAACGGCTATGGTTATGCAAAAGGTCAGCGTACACTTGGCTATGGTGGCTGGAATGCGGGCGCAAACCAATATGTTTGCCCTGTATCATTTCCTTCCTATGGCTATAACGCGTGGGGAACCAACTATTGGGCACCGGTTAATTCATTCTGGCCCAATTATCCGAGTTCCAGCGGTGCTGTGTCCCAAAGCTGCGGCCTGGGAGGCACATTGCCGTGGTGGATACCGGTTTCCGCCAGCAAGATTGCCAACCCGGGGCACATGATTGCTGTGACCGACCATATGAATCTGACGAAGCTTGTGGGAACTGGTAATACGGGACAAATGGCGGACAATTCAAGCACTGGATACCCGTGGACGTATGATGCCGAACCGGGAGCGGGGAACTGGAGTTTTACCAACACCATCCCAAGCAGTCACGGTCTTTGGATCGGTCCGGAATCCGTGGGCAATGTGCATCAAGGCGGTTCGAATGTGTTGTTTTGTGATGGTCATGTGGAGTGGCATTCGCAATATGAATTGATTAATACCGGTTCGTCCACTGGCGGTTCGCCGATGAACATGAACTGGAATATTGATCATCAGGTGCATTAAAAGGGAAATAAATTCCGTTGTCGCGCGTTACACCTTTCCATTAATATCAGGACATTGCAAAGGTCTGGTCCTATTTTTTCCTCGCTTTTACTGGAGAACCATTGATGAAATTCGCCGGGCGTCGTGTTTCAGCGGTCACTTTCTCGTTGCTTTTCGCTTTGTTGTGTTCCGCGCGTTCTGTTTCCGCTGCCGGGCCGGCCGCGTCATTTCGCCCGCCTGCCGTTCCGCTTTTGACCTATGATCCCTATCTGAATATCTGGGCGGGGGACACGCATTTGGCCTATCACCCGACCAAGGACTGGGCGCGAAATGTGAAAAACCTGGTCAGCGTTATCCGCATTGATGGGAAATGTTTTCGATTGATGGGGGGCGAGCCGGCCTATCTGCCAGCGCTGCATCAGAAATCTGTGGCGGTGTGGGCATTGCGAAGCATTTACCATTTTGCGGGTCACGGCGTTGCATTAAGACTTACCTTTATGACGCCCCGATTGCCGGATGATCTTGCGGCCTGTGGCCGGCCGGTTACCTATATCACCTGGCGGGTCAAATCCACCGATGGTCAGTCCCATTCTGTGCAAATTTATTACAGTACAAGCGCGGCGATCGTAGAGAGTAAACCGGGGCAGAAGTTGGTCAACCAGAGCCGGACGGTCGGCGGGTTGCTGGTGCTTAAGGCGGGGCTTAAAAATCAATATGTGCTCCAATCTCAGCCGCCGAATCTGTCCTGGGGCTATATGGATACCGCCGCGCCGGCGAATGAGGCGAATGGTTCGATTGGCGACGCGACAAAGCTTGAAACACAATTCGTCGCCACGGGCGGTCTGACGACGGCGGCGGCCCAAGCCGGACTCTCGCCCTTGTCATCGGCCGGTGCTGTACCAGTGGAAGCCATTTCAATGGATATGGGAAATGTGGGAGCCAAGCCGGTGTCACGTCATGTGCTGGCCGCTCTGGACGAACTGTATTGCGTGAATCTTAACGGGACGTGGCTGCGGCCATACTGGATGCATGAATCGCCCACGGCGTCGGCCATGCTTAAAAAGGCGGAAGACCAATATTCAGCGCTTCGTAAGGCGTGCCGCGCCTTTGACCACAAACTGTGGAACAGCTGCGCCACGGTGGGCGGCCAAAAATATGCCCAGCTTTGCGCTTTGTCTTACCGGGAATCCATCGGCATGATGGGCATGCCGGAAGACGCCAATGGCCAGCCACTGCTTATGACGGATGAAAACACAAGTGGAAATGACATTTCGACGGTCGATGTGATTTACCCCGCTGCGCCAATGTTTCTATTGCTTAATCCGGATTTAATGAAAGCGATGATGGTGTCGGTATTCCAGTTCTGTGACAAAAAATACTGGCCACAGCCATATTCAATTCATGACTTGGGCGCCTATCCCAATGCGATGGGGCACATTCATGGCGGCGGCGAAACCATGCCGGTGGAGGAATCCGCCAATATGATTCTGCTGACGGCAGCGATTGCGCAGGCGGAGGGGGGCAAGCATGGCTTTGCCGACGCCCATTGGGCGCTATTGACCAAGTGGGCGCATTTTCTGACGAAAAATGGCTTTGATCCGGGAAATCAGCTTTGTACGGATGATTTTGCAGGCACCATGTCGCATAACGCGAATCTTTCGGTCAAGGCCATCAACGCCATCGGTGCGTATGCCTATCTGTGCACACTGCGCGGCGAATCAACTCGCGCTGAAAAGTACCGCGCGTTGGCTGAAACATTTGTCGGCCAATGGGAAAAGGCGGACGCCAGTGCAGACGGCACGCATTTCCGCCTGGGCTTTAAGTTCCGGCATTCGTGGAGCCAGAAATACAACATGATCTGGAGCAATGTGCTCGGACTCCATCTGTTTCCGCGCGATGTGCAGCACAAGGAATTGGCATATTACATGACCAAAATGCAGGCTTATGGACTGCCGCTTGATTCGCGTAAACTTTATACCGAAGACCCGTGGAATTTTTTCACGGCAAGTCTGGACCCCGGTTCGGTCTATTTTCATCGCATCATGGATGGCGTGTATCACTTTGCTGACCAGACCCGCAACCGGGTCGGCTTGGCCGATTTCTATTGGACCAACAACGCCCGATGTGCCGGAATGTATGCCCGGCCGGTCATGGGTTCGGTATTTATGACTATGCTCACCAATAAAAAGGTCTGGCATGCATGGGCCGCAGCCGGGCAAAAGCTTTCCGGCGAATTTGCGCCGCTGCCCAATCCCCCGACCTGGCGGGCGGTCGTGCCGGCGGCGAACCAGACGACCAAACCGGTTATCTGGCATTACACACTGCAAAAGCCGGGGGCCGGTTGGTTTAAACCGGGATTTTCCGACGCCAGTTGGAAAACTGCGCCCGCGGGATTCGGTACGCAGGATCCGGGCGTTACTCCCAAAACGTCATGGACAACGGACAACATCTGGCTGCGTCGCACATTCACCCTGCCCGCAGGAAGTGCTAAAGGGCTGGTATTTTATTGCTACCATGATGAGGATGTGACAATTTATATAAATGGCGTTCTGGCCGGCCACGCTCCGGGTTACAGTATCAGTTATGTGCCGCTGCAAATTCGAAGGCAGGCAATAAAGGCGCTGAAACCGGGTCATACCAATCTGTTCGCGGTGCATGTATTGCAAACCAGTGGGGGACAGTTTTTTGACCTTGGAATCAGCCGGGAAGTTCGTGGCGGCCCCCTGCGGTAATAAGCCTGCCGAAGCGCCGCTGCCTGCGTGCCTCTTTCAAGCCGCATGGCGCGTCTGTCAGTTGTACGCATCGCCATCTTGACCGTAACCTGGCAACGACACTGCAGATAACTGCGGCGTATCGGAAAAAATGAACACATACGGCGATTTGAAATACTGTCATTGAAAGGTTTCCACTTGGATCAACCACCGGAACTCAAAATTCTCGTCAACCGCCGCGACTTCATTATGGCCGCAGGGGGGATGGCAGTTGCGGCAACGGCGATCGGTTCGGCTGCGGCTTCCATACCCGAATATAAAGGTGTTGATGAACTGCCGGAAATTGCCAGCGGCGATCCTCCGGAGCCGGAATTTCATGGCCCGCGTGTGGTGGGGGCGACGCCGGGCAGAGACTTTTTATTTATGGTTCCCCATACCGGCGATGGCAATCTTATGGTTTCCGCCGATGGCCTGCCGGATGGTTTGACCATGGCCCCGAACGGCCTGATCACAGGGAAAATCATCAGCGCTGGCGAATACAACGTGCGGCTGACCGCGGAAAATAAGCATGGCACGGCCCGCCGTTTTCTGCGTCTGGTTGCGGCGAATCACACATTGGCGCTTACGCCGCCGATGGGGTGGAATTCCTGGAATGCCTATGACATTCATAATACCGCCCAGCGGACGATGGGTTCGGCGGATGCAATGGTTCGCAGCGGTCTGGCGGCCAAAGGGTTTAATTACATTAACATAGATGATGGCTGGCAGAATGGCCGCACCGCCGATGGTGAAATTAAGACCACACCCGCCTTTGGTGACATGAAAAAACTGGCGGATCATGTACACCGCCAGGGGCTGCGGTTCGGCATTTATTCCTCGCCGGGTCCCACCACCTGCGGGGGACATACCGGCAGTTTCGGACATGAAGTGCAGGACGCGAACACCTATGCGCGGTGGGGTGTGGATTATCTCAAATATGACTGGTGCAGTTATGGTCAGGAAGTGCCAAAACTGACGGACCTGGAACAATTCATCAGGCCTTATGCGGTCATGGGTGAGGCTCTGCGTCGATCCGGGCGCGATATATTCTTCAGTCTGTGCCAATATGGTATGGGCCATGTCTGGACGTGGGGCGGCAATCCGCCGGTATGGGGCAACAGTTACCGCATAAGCTATGACATCAACGATTCCTGGAAATCCATGTGTGCCAACGGTTTTGACCACGGCGGGTGCTTATTTCCATTTGCCGGTCCGGGGCATTGGAATGATCCCGACATGCTGGTGGTGGGGTATGGACATTTTGAAGATGGAAAGCTGCATTGGACCAAGCTTACGCCGCATGAGCAGTTGACCCATATTACGCTCTGGTGCATGTTGGCGGCCCCGCTGCTATTGGGTTGCGATCTGGAGAACCTTAATAAGTTCACGACGGATTTAATAACCAACACCGAAGTTCTGGCCGTGAATCAGGATGCGCTTGGCATGCAGGCCCAGTGTGTGGATCGGCAGGGAAATGCGGAAATTTGGGCCAGGCCGCTATGGGACGGAACGACGGCGGTGGCATTGTTTAACCGCGGGGACCAGCCGCGCACGTTGCACATTTCAGGATGGGATATGCTGGATCCGGTACGCACTCGCGGCACCCTCGCATTACGCGGATCGCAAGCCGTGCGTGACCTGTGGCGGCGCAAGAGCCTGGGCAAAGTAGCCAACTTCAGTGCGAAAATCCCCATACATGGTGCCATGATGTTGAAAGTTGGCGAGCCGCATCGTGAGAATGCTTAAATACATTGGTGTATGCAGATATAAGCAAACCATGTGCGCGGCTATGTTGATCCGATGAAACCATTGCGGACCGCCCGGGCCACGCGCCCTGCAATGGCCCAATGCAAGCCGCGTGGTGATTTTTTGGGCACCGGGGAGGCCGCGGGAGGCAAACGGAGAGGCTCGCGGAGCATGAACAGCTAACCGGTTGCGACACGCAGCGGGTCAGGGCGGCGGTGCGGTTGGCGCGGAGGAGCTGTCGGATGGGAAGCCATCCGCTGGAACTTCTACCCCCAAGGACTGATAATCGTTCTGTCATAAGGAGATATTCATGTTGGCAACGCGTTTTGCGGTGCTGGTTGCGGCGCTGCTTTTTCTTGCACCTGTTCCGGCTCACGCATCGGCCGCTTCGGCCCGTACTGAACCCAACCAGATATTTCCGGCCCAAAAAGTGTTTGAATACCGGAATCCGATTTATCCTTTGGGAAAATCCGGCATTGATGGCGATAATACCCTCCGAGACCCGTGCATAATAAGGGTTAAAAACACCTATTATCTGGTCTTTACCATGTATCCATTCGGCAACTGGACCGCACGGGATTTGTCCAAACCGAACCAGAACAGCTCGCCGGGCATCCGCATTTATTCCTCAACCGATTTAATGCACTGGAAACCCGGACCGTGGCTTTACCAGTCGGCAAAACTTCCGGACAATTGTCCCTATAAGAATCAGTTCTGGGCGCCGGAAATTCATCAGATCAACGGAAAATTTTATATTATTTTCGGTGCATCCAATTGGATTGCAAAGAAATACAATCCGGGAGATCGCTTCGGCTACTGGACCTACGTGGGCGTGGCCAACAAAGTCACTGGTCCTTACCGGCACACGTCCTTGTTGCCCGGCGGTTCGGGTTGCGACAGCGATTTATTTCAGAATACCGACGGAAAAGTGTACGACATTTTCCCGCTGGGCAACATGTACATCCAGCAGGTGGATTTAAGCGACATGGCGCAGCACAAAATTTCCTTTATCGGCAAACGCGTGCTGGCCGTTACGTGCAGCAATAAAGACATTGGTCTGCCTGTTTCGACGACTTATGTGGAAGGCCCGTGGACCACCCGAATCGGCAATCTTTATTATCTGTTTTATGCCGAACCGTACAATAAGCTCAATCCGAAATATCCAAAACTGTATGGATATCGCACCGGGTGTGCCTACGCCCGGAGTATCATGGGGCCATGGAAAAAAGATCCGCGTGGGACCGCTTTTTGGGGCGGCCATCTTGCTCTGTTTCAGGGGCCGGACAACCGCCCGTGGTTCAGTTACCGTATCGAAAAGTCGCGGCGATACAATGGGCTGCTCGGCATAGACCCGCTTATTCTTGCGCCTGACGGAAAAGTGGGGCACGACAGCCCCACACTCGGCCCGCGGGCAGTGCCATTGCCCGCGGCGCATTAAAGATTCCAATTGTTGTGTTGGAAAATGCGTGTCGAAAAGTCAATAGACCGCAGGCAATTATCCACGGCCTTCACGCCGCCGCCGGGTCAGCAGGAAAGGAAAATACGAATGCCTCAATTTTTGAACGGTGCCAGCCGCGATGCTTCCGGGCAATCGACCGGCCTCCGATTGCCGGCGCAGCTATTCTGTGTGCTGTTTCGGGTGCTGCTCGTAACGCTTGTTGCAGCAATTGGCACAAGCGTCACGGCCGCGGTCCCATACATCGTTCATGTGGGTGATCCGCATCATCCAGGTGCCTTGTCCGTGGCTGTGCAAAAAGCTTATGCCGCCGGCGCTCATGAAATAGTCATAAATCCGGGCGTCTATCATCTGCCAGCTACCGGTCACCCGACCTTTCATCTGAAACACTGGCAAAATATCTGCATTTCAGCAAAACAAGTTGAACTGATCATGCGGGTTGCGCATGCCGGTGTCTGTTTTGATCTGGACCATTGCCGCAATGTCATTCTGGATGGTCCCACCATTTCTCAGACACGTGTCACGTTTTATCAGGGTCGGATCATTCAGATCACCCCGGCAAGCGGCGGTTACAATCTGGACTGGAAACCGGATGCCGGCTATCCGGAGCCGAAAATCAGCGACAAACATTTTCCCACCGGCTTCGATGTGGTGAACGGAAGAACCCGTCACCTGCGCGTCGGCAGCCCGGATATAGGCACAGCAATTCATTCGGCGGAAGCGCACGGCGTATTTAGGCTGTTTTTCCGCATGAAAAGGCCGAAATTCAAGGTCGGCGACTGGCTGGTGGCGCGCTGGGGGAACCCGCGGAATAAGATTCTTCTGGACCACAGCCACAATTGTACAATTCAGCACGTCACCCTGATGCGCAACGGTTTCGCCCCCATTTTTGAAGCTGGCGGCGGCGGCAATCATCTTCTTTACTGTCATTGGGTTCTCGGGCCTAAACCGGCCGGCGCAACGGAAAGCCCTGTGGTGACCAATCAGGCGGATGGCTTTCATTCCGTGGGCGCAAATCCTGGAACCGATATCGAGCATTGTGTATTCAAAGGTGTCTTTCTGGACGACTGCATTGCCATTCATGGCGAATTTCAGACGGTATTACGCGCCACGGGAAATACCATCCGTGTGAAAGACAACCGCAATTCCGGTCTGACCGCGGGCCAGCCGATTCAAATTTCAAATAAAGAGGGCTTTTTTGCCACCGGCCTGGTGCTGGCGGTTCAAAAAAATTCGGATCAGACCAGTACCGTCATTCTCAATCACAATCTTTCCGTGCCTGTGGGCAGTTATGTGACCAATCCGGACCGTTGCGGCCAGGGTTACCGAGTCATCGACTGCCTGCTTGGCGATACCCGTTCGCGCGGCATGTTGCTGAAAGGTTCCAACGGACTGGTCATCGGCAATACCGTTCGTGGCTGCGGCATGGCTGGCATTTCCATCGGGCCGGAATTCTGGTGGCATGAGGCCGGTTACTGTCACAATGTGATTGTCGAAGACAACCATCTGATTCGCGACGGTAAAGGCGGTCATGGCGGCTATTTTTCCGCCGTATATGTGCATGGCGATGGCGCTGTCGGCAACAGCGATATTGTCATTCGACATAACACTTTTGTTTCCAATTTTGCCGGCGATATTTTCATGCAATGGACCGGCAGTGGCCAGGTAGCGGACAACACATTTACGGGGCCGCCTTTGCTTTCGGCCACGGGCGATCGTCGGCCGGCAGCAATTGCGGTCCGGAATTGCGGCCCCATTCAGCTTGGTCACAACACGATTACCAATCCAACGGCCTACGCGCCCGCCGCTAAGAAATAAATTCCGGGCGAATTTCGCCGCCTGATTAGAATGTCAGCAAGCCGCGAACTGCGGCGGTTTGAGCAACGCTGAATGGGGCACTGCATCTTTATGTTAATTAAGAGTTTCAATTCATGATGCCTCCGCAGTCAACCCACGGTACAATACAGATTAGACCGCCCCAAGATTGGCGGGTGGGCAAATGATATGCGGCGGGCACAGGGTATGCGTTATGTTTTTAGCGGGTTGTGGCGAATAGTCGTCATAATGGCGACGGTTTTGCCCGCAAGCGGCAATGCCGCCGCGGTTCCCGCGACAAATCAGGGCAACGCTGCGGCGCGCCTGCGCAGTAAAATGATTGTCATGCGGAAGCTTCATACCTGGCGGGCCGAGTTTGTGTGTGAAAAACGTCTGGCGGTTCTGCGGCAGCCGTTTATCAGTGCCGGCATCCTGGCGATAGGGCGGCCGGACAATGTACGGTTTGCCACCCAGAAGCCATATCGATCGACAGTCATTCTGACCGGAAACCATATTTATTTACGCAGTCAGACCAACCGCCGCTGGCACAAGGCGGATCCCTCGCGGAGTAAATCCCTTGGCTTCATCATGGGGCAATTGGCCCAATGGTCACTGGGACACGTTGGGCGTCTGGGGAAAGAGTATCGCATTTCCTATGCGATGTCAGCGCTTCGGATACGGCCTGTAACAGGGCCGCGGCGACGATCCCGCCCGCAAAAAACCGCTCCCACGCGCATCGTGTTTACACTGGTTCCGCGACGGGGAATATTGTCCAAGGCCATCCGGAATCTTCAACTGGGTTTTGCGCGGCATTCCAGTCGGCTGGTGTATATCGCCATTCACCAGGTAACCGGTGATGCCACGGTATATTGGTTATATAAGCAGGAAAAGAATCCGCCGTTACCGGCGAATTATTTTAAGCCGACAGGATCGCCTTGAAAAACATCCCGCCCATAGATCCGCCCGGCCTGGCCTCCTGCGGACCGCTGCAGCGAGCCATGAACAGGTGGTACGGTTTTCTTGCGGCCCGACGGCTGATTCTTATTCTGGTTCTTGTCGCAATCAGCATTGCGATGTCTTTGGCTTCACGGGGAATCAGGTGGCAGACCAATGTGCTGCTGTTTTTTTCCGCGCGCAGTCGCACCGTGCATGACCTGACCAATACCCGCCAATATCCGGCTCTGATCAACGCCATGCGGATGGACGTTCACTTCGCGCGGAATCACCGTGGAAACGCAGCGCAAGCCGCGGGGACGCTGCAAAAATCGCTGTTGGCAACCGGGCAATTCCAGAGTGTATTTTCGGGTTTTACGCCGGAAGCCGGGCTGAATGCGCAATTGAATCTGATGTCCATTGCGCCGGTCATGCTGGACCGATCGGCGCTGCAGAGTTTTCGCCGTCATCTTGCGGCCGCATGGTTGAACCGGCATTTTGCCGCCGTCGCCGCAGACCTTGCCGCGCCCGATGGCCAGCTTCAGGCTGCACAGCTTGCGGCGGATCCATTAGGGCTTTCCGCCATTTTAAGCAGTCAGTTGCGCCGGCTGAATCCGGCTCCGGCCGCCCACATGGAAAATGGCATGATCGTTTCGGCGGATCGCCGCCATGTCATGTTGATTCTTCTGCCAAAAGTTCCCGCCCAAAATATTGTGGCTTCTTCCCAGATGTTGGCCGCGGTGCATAAAGTTGTTGCGCGGGAACAAAGCCGAATGCCCGGACTGCGTGTCTGGCTGATCGGGCCGGCGCGCAACTACGTGGAAAATGCGCGGCGGGTCAAGGCGGATGTCACCCTGGTTTCCATCGTGGGAACCGTGCTGGTGGCTATCGCCATACTGCTGTTTTTTCGCCGCATTTCCACATTGCTTATCTGCATGATTCCTCCCGTCATGGGTGTGGGAACCGCGTTGGGAATCGCCGGACTGCTTCATCTTCACCTGCCCTTGCTGGTGCTGGCGTTTGCGGGACTGATCTGTGGATCCACCACAGATTACGGCATTCAGTTGCTGGCCGCGTTGAATCGCGCCAGCCGCGAAGATGGCAAATTCCTGCCGACACACAGTGGCGCGGCCGCCCGTGCTATGCTAGGCCCGATTTCGCTTAGCGTCATAACCAGTGTCACCGGTTATTCGGCAATTATGTTCAGTTCCGCGCCGGGACTCCGCGGACTGGGGCTTTTTGTGGCGGCAGCCACGGTGTGCATCTGGTGTGTCACCTTCCTTATTCTGCCGGCATTTTTTGGACCGTGGGTTCTGGCAAAAGCTTCCGTCAGAAATAACGCCCGGTGGGCCTTCCCGGCCGGCGCTGGCCGATGGCTTCGCCGCAGTTCCGCAGTTGCATTTGTTCTCCTGACCGGAGTTCTGCTTTTTCATGCCGCGCATGTGGCTTACAACCGGCACGGCCGATCACTGGATGGCGTGGGTGCCGCGTTGCGTCGGCAGGAGCATGAATTTTTTCAGACCTGGGGAAACCTGCGGCACCGCGCTGTGGTAATCGTGTCAAATCGTCATGCGGACAAGGCTATGGCCGCGCTTCATCGGCTGGATCAGGCGCTAACCGAATTCCGCAAGGACGGTCTGATTTCATCTTTTCAGTCGCCGGGCTTCCTGCTGCCCGATTCGACAATCGTTGGACGCCGACTGACCCGATGGCGAAACTTCTGGACTCCCGCACGCCAGCTTGCTGTTGAAAATCGCCTGGCAACAGCCGCCGCAGCCAATGGATTTCGGCCCGCCGCGTTTTCCAATCGCGTGGCCGCCATTGCCAAATTACCTGAAATTCCCGGTCCGCTTGAGCGTTTGCGGGAATCTCCAGCGCGGCTTATTCCAGGCCCGGTTGACCTTCAGACGTCCGCGGGACGCACCACCCGCATTAACCCCGCCGCAGAGGTTCAGCTTAACAGTGGCCTGTCGCCCCGCATGCGGACCGATTGGGCCGGGGAACTGCGCCTTCGCCAGCCTGGGGCGGCCATATTATCCGGCGATTTGTTGTTCTATAATGCCACCGCCCGCGCCCAGGCCGAGGCGGAAAATTTGTTTCCCTGGGTGGCACTTCTGATTCTGCTGCCCATGCTGCTGTTCTTTCGCCGCATTGATTTGACATGTGTCTCCGCAATTTCCATGCTGGTCGGATTTATCTGGCTCCTGGGGGCGGCACAATGGTTCGCTGGCGGGTTGAACCTGCTGAGCCTGGTTCCGCTGCTGTTTATGATGGGAGTTGCGGTGGACTACGGCATTTATTCCGCAAGCGACCCAGCTTGGCGAAACCCTATGGCCGTGGGTGGCAATCGCAACGCCGCCACATTTTTATGTGCCTTGACGACATTTCTGGGAACCGCGGCGATGCTGGTTGCGGGGCATCCGGCGCTGCGGGGAATCGGGCTTACACTCGCGGCGGGCATCGCGGGCGGCTATCTGGCGTCCTATTTCCTGGTCAGCCCAATGACCCGCTTGATTTTCCGTCTGCGGACGCATCGGCTCGATCGTGTTGTGTTTTTTCTGATAGCCGGTTTCTGGCGGCTGGCGGGGCTGCTGATGCTTCTGGCACTGGCGGCGCTTATAGCCGCTCAGGTCATCATGTTTCATGAAAAGCCCGCGCATTTGGGGCCGATTCCGCACTGGCCCGTGGTGCAGACCGGGGCGCAGGCGTGGGCCTGCGGCCCGGCCCGCATACGTCGTGACCATGGCGTATGGGATATGCACATTGGCGGCACGTCGGAACAGATAGGATACGAGGCTTCCGCACTGGGCGCTCCCATGGACCTGCGCATTGAAAACCAAATGCTTGATCGCATGGACGCGCTGGCACCAAACTTATTTGTTCGCTGGTTCCTTTTGCGGGCCATCGGCATGGATATGCTTTTTCTGCCGCAGTATATTCCTGCCGATATTAAGCGCGAACTTTACGCTGAGGCGCAAGCCCACCCGGATGAACATGGCTATCTGATGCCTCTATATCCGCGACTGCTGGCCTATCATGCCCTGGACGATATTTCGCAGAATCTGGTGGACAATCCCCTGATTGATCGTCACGCGGTCGGTTGCACCGGCGTGGTCGCAACGCCCGCCTGGTCCGGGGATGGGCATCTGTGGCTGGGCCGGAACTTTGATTTTGAATGCGGACCGGCCTTTAATCATCAGAAATCGATCACTTTTGTAAAGCCGCGTCATGGTTATGCTTTTGCCACCGTGGCGTGGCCGGGGCTGGCCGGTTGTGTCAGCGGCATGAACGAAAAGCATATTGGCCTGTTTATTAACGCGGCCGCATCGGCGAGTTTCCGTCCAGTGGGCGAGCCGACAATCATTGTCGCACGCCAGGTGTTGCAGCACGCGGCCAGCATTCATCAGGCCATTAAAATATTTCGTGCCGCCCATGTATTTGTGTCCAATATTATTGTGGTAGGAAATGGTCGCAACGGTCGCGCGGCGGTCCTGGAAATATCTCCGGCTCATTTCGCATGGCGATATATCCATGGCTTCACCGCCGTGGCCAATCAGTTGGAATGCCCGGTATTCGCGCAGGATCCGGTGAATCTGGCACGCATTAAAAACTCGACCTCCAACTGGCGGCTGCGACGCGCTATGCGTCTTATCCGCGGTCTTAAGGGTCATGTAAATGAATTTTCCATGGCCTCTCTCCTGCGCGACAAGCGCGGACCGCATGGCCGCAATATCGGCTGGGGAAATCGCAACAGCATTGACGGCCTTATTACCACGCACAGTGTGATTATGGACCTTACAGCGGGAAATATCTGGGTTGCCGCGTTTCCATTTGCCGAAGGAAATTATGTCGGCTTCCGGGCAATGCCAGCGCTCCGCGGCCCAACCACCGTTGTGGGCGCGGGGCCACCACTGCCCATTATTCCGGCAGATCACTTCCTGACCAGTGGCCACGAAAAGTTGTTTTTGCGATCGCGCGCACATCTTGTGGCCGGTTATGCCGCCCTGGCTGCGGGCCGCTTTGCGCAGGCCGCCGCCCTGGCCACTATGGCAATTCATGAAAATCCATTCTTTTTCGGCGGATATTCGTTGCGCGGGCGCGCCGAACTGGCGCAGCGAAAATACGCGGCCGCAGCCGCTGACCTTGCCCATGCCCTGCGGCTGGATCCCCCTTATGCGGCGCGGCGGGCCTCTTTACGCAAAGCTCTGGCCGCGGCCGGCCGCAATGCCAGGAATGGTGCCAAATGAATCATAATGCCATTGATCGCGCTGCCATTACAACCAAGGTGCCGGTCCTTTCAAGGATGCTTCCGGCCATTGGCGTGGTATTGTCGCTGGTACTGGCGGGATGCGCGAATTGGCGCACACAGCCGCGGGCGGTGTTCCGCGGCGTGGCACCTTCTGGCGATGCGGTCATCCTTTCACTCCAGCAATTACAAACGCATTTCAAACGGTCTATATTTGCAACGTTGCGTGTGCATGGTCACCGGATAAATCTGGTGGGGCAGTGGATCACAACACCTTCGCCTCATTTTAATTTCGTGGCCTTAACGGAATTGGGAACGCTGGCGGTTCAACTGCAGCGACTAAAAGGCCACACCATTATTCGGCATATGGCTGCGGAATTTCCCCAAACGCTTGCAATTGCGTTGGGAAATGACCTGTATATGGCGCTGGCCGCGCCAGCCGTGGCCGCCCGGTCTTCACCAGTCATTTCCCTTCATCGCCACGACGCTCAAATCCGCGTCACAGGGTCCGGCAATTGGCATGGGGCGCTTTATTTTACCGGCACCGCGGGACATCTTGCGCTGACCCGCCTGACTTCGAAAGCCGGTCGGGTCATTATTCGGTACAGCCGCTATCACAAAAGTTTTCAGCCCGGACGTCTGACCATTCTGGACACCGGCCACGGACTGGAGATGACTCTTGATTTTACGGGTGATGTTCCATGATGAAAGGCAATCTGAAAAGATCGGTATCCGCCTTGCCGGCGGCGGCTATTATTCCCGCCGGTCGTCCGCTGTTCTGGCCCGTCAAACGCTGGCAGGCGCTCCAGCGGCGACGGTTTGCGGAGCATTTGAGATGGGCGATGCGGTCGGACTTGAACCGTCGGCTTCGCCACATTGTCGGCGCGTGTCGCGGTGAATTGTCCGTGCTTAATTTGATGGATATGCCACTGACCACCAAAGCTGATCTAGCCGTGGCTCAGGCCGATGCGCTGGCTGTGCCGGGCCACCAGATCGCCGAATGGGTCACCACCTCCGGCACCACGGGTCAGCCATTGCGTGTCGGCCTGACACAAGCGGACCTTCAGCGGTTGGCGGAAAATGAGGCTGTGGCTCTGAATATCGCCGGGCTGAACCGGGGCGATATGCTGGTGGTGGCCGTGGCAATGGACCGCATGTTTGTCGCGGGCCTGGCCTATTGGCTTGGCGCTCAAAAGCTGGGTGCCACGTGTGTGCGCGCAGGCTCGCAATATTTTCCAAATATTCCCCTTCTTAAGCGGCTGATTCCGCCACATATCCGGGTATTTCTGATTACGGTCCCATCCCTGGTCGCTCATGCGCCGACCGGTCTCGCGGCTAATGGCATAAAGCTTCAGGCCGCCATCGGCATTGGCGAACCCCTTCGGGATGCTGATCTTCACCCCAATTCGCTGGCCAAATGTGTCGCCAGAAGTCTGAATCTGCCGGCGGTTCGTGTTCTGAGTACCTGCGCATCGACGGAAACGTGCACCACATTTGCGCAGGGGCCGCGGTGTGGTGGAGGCCATTTGAACCCGGCGCTGGGTATAGTGGAAATTCTGGATCAACAGAATCAACCGGTCTGGCCCGGAACTGTTGGCCAGGTGGTAATCACGCCACTGGGCGTGCAGGGTATGCCGCTGGTTCGTTTCGCCACCGGAGACCTCGCAGCGCTGTATACCGACCCGTGTCCCTGCGGCCGCACCACTCCGCGGCTCGGTCCGATTCTTGGTCGTCAGGCTCAGATGTTAAAAGTACGCGGAGTCACGGTTTATACGGCCGCCATAGTGGATCTGCTTAATTCAAAGCCGGAAATTCATGATTATATTCTGGTGGTGCGAAGCCGACACGATTTAAGCGATGATATATTGATCCATATACAGTTAAACGTTCCCGCGGCTGCAATTCCGGCATTGTGCCGCCAGATACGGCAGGCCGCATCCGCCAGCTTGAAAGTGGCACCCGATATAAAGCCAAGCAGCGCGGCGCAAATGGCCCGCCTGCGGGCCGGCCACAATTCCCGCAAGCCAATCCGGTTTCTGGATCTGCGGTCAGTCCGGTAAACCAGGATACGAAAATTACCGGGACATGCCGCTTAACAGCGTCCGCAATCGGGCGACCGAAGTTGTGGGGGCCTGGCAGGTAAAATTGCGACACACATACGCTGTTGCCCGGTTACCGGCCATTTTCATGAAGGCAAGCCGCGGCAGGCATGTCATCAGATATCGTCGTCCCTCTCCGGCAATCGATCCAACCACAATTTCATTCGGGGTGTACTTTCGCCACACCGCCCGCAGCATTTGCTCAACGCCCGAGGAATCCCTGCGACCGGCAATCACAATTTCGCCAACTGGTGTGCGGGCATTCGCCAGGGCGGCCAGCATGGCGGGCATGGCATCCGGGTGGTCGGCCAGCATGGCGGTGTAAAACGCGGTGGTTTGCCGCAATTCATGCCGCCAATGTGGATCGCGCGTCAGCGCGGACACAATGCGCAGATTGTGAACCGCTACAGCGTTGCCCGAAGGCGTTGAGCCGTCCGAACGGTTTTTCCATCGGCGGTATACACCCGTGTCAGTCGATGGTGTGGTGAAATACCCGCCTGATCGCGCATCATAAAACCATTTGTCCTGGTCGCGCTGCAGTTGCAGGGCAAACTTGTACCATTGAATATGCAGTGTGGTCTGATAAAGCGCAAGCAGAGCCGAAATGGTATCGGCATAATCGGAAAGCATGCCGGGAATTGACGCACGTCCATTGTCCCAACTGCGAAACAATATTCCTCGCCGGGCATCGTACATATGATCCTGAATAAAGCCGGCGGCCTTTTCCGCGGCCTGTGTGTAGCGCGGATTGCCAAGGGCACAACCCGCCTCCGCCAGGGCCTGAATCATTTGTGCGTTCCAACTTGTGATTGATTTATTGTCCACTAAAGGATGTGGACGCCGCCTGCGGGTTGCAAGCAGCAGTTGTCGATCCCGATGAAGCGCTCGCAAAACTTCCGCCAACGGCTGATGATATATTGCGGCAATCGCCTTTGTCGCCATGGCAATGTGCAGCGGCCGACCGCGTTCCGCCTGCCCCGGCTTGGCGGGTTCAATACCATATCGCAGGCGGAAATCGGCCGTATTTTGACCAAGAACGTGACTGATCTGGCCGAAGGTCCAAACATAATATGCTCCATCCTTTTCCGAGGTGCTTCCATCGACGGGTCGACTGTCCGCACCCAAGGCGGTATAAAATCTGCCGCTGGCCGCCTGCATATCCCGCAAAGTAAAGGCCAGCGTGCTGTTTGCGACCTTCGCCCAGCGGGGATGATGGTTCATTCGCCAGACCGTCAGACAGGTTTCCGTTAATTGGGCCTGATCCGACAGCATTTTCTCGTAATGCGGCACGCGCCACTTCCGGTCAATGGCGTAGCGGAAAAAGCCACCGCCAAGTTGATCATGAATTCCACCACGGTCGATGGCCGCCAATGTTTGAGTCACCATCCGCAGCGCCTTGCGGTTAGAGGTCCGATGGTACAGGTTCAGTAGAAAATCCAGTGTCGGGCATTGCGGGAATTTAGGACCTTTGCCGAATCCGCCTTCTCGGAAATCAAAGTCGGTCATTAACATATGCAGATCAGCTGCGCACACAGTCAAAATATTTTGCTTGCCGCTTTTGCGGATAGAACTCCGCCGCATGGCATTTAGAACAAGCTCAACGCGCCGGGCAAATGCGGTCAGTTTGCCGTGATGGTGCAACCATAACCCGTGGATTTTTGGCAGAAGTGTGGACAGGCCGGTAATGCCATATGCCGTCTTTGCCGGAAAGTAGGTTCCACCCGCAAACGGCCGGCCATGTGGAGTAAGAAACACATTCAGCGGCCAGCCGCCTGAACCGGTGGATATTTCTACAAAGGCCATCATCTGATGATTAATATCCGGACGCTGCTCGGAATCCACCACCACCGGAATAAAATAGCGGTTTATCAGGGCCGCAATCTGTGGATTGCGAAAAGACTGGCGGTCCATGACGCGACACCAGTGGCACGCCGCATAACCGACCGTCAGAAAAATCGGTTTGTTAAGTTTCCGGGAAGCAGCAAACGCCGCCTGGCCCCATGGACGCCAGCGAACCAGGTCTCGGGCATGTGCCCGCAAGTAAGGCGAATCGGCATGAATCAGCCGCCACGCGGGTGGCCTGGCGACCACAGGAACGCCGGCGCGAAGTATATGAATAATCAGCCGCGACGCAATCGCCAGAACGCCCAGCGCGACTAATATCCGTATGATCAGCAATCGCCTTTTTCGTGTCATGAATGCTATCCGTCTGGGCCGTTGACGATCCTCGCGGTGTGCTTCAGCAGGAAGCGATTGTTCAGCTTTCCAAGGGGTTTTGCGGCGCGTAAGATCATTCTGTTGCCTTTTGGGCGCTGGCCGAAATATTCGCGATTTCCGCGAAGCGGGAATCTGCGGTGTCCTTCCGGCATGCCGGTTCGCCGGCGGCCCATTCCTATATAGTAGTCGCATTTCCGGACAATACCTGACAGAAAAGTGCAACACCCGTCCAATTAAGAACAGGTGACCTGGGCAGAGCGGAGGGCAACACGTTGGCACTGCATATTTGTGCCCGCAATACCGCATGGCGGCTATTTGCCGGCGGTGGTTTGCTGATGAATCATCTTTTGCAATGCGTGCCAGCCCGCAAGTTGTCCCGGCGTAAGCGTGGCTTCTTTTCCATTGGCCACGCGATGTTGCACAGCGCGCAACCAGCGGCGGGTTTTGCGCGACAGATTGGGCTTTTGATTCACCACCAGTCCCGTTACCAGTTGCCGCTGATGCGATCTGACTATTCGCAGTTTGTGGCCACTATGCATCCGGTACCCAAAGTCCCGGAGTGTATTTCTGGCGCGATATATAACCAGTGCGGTCATGGTCCGCGTTGCTGATTCATCAAACGAGAAGGTGATGTCATCGGCATAGCGTGTATAAGCGGCGCCATTATTTTGAGCTATTGCCGCCATCCGAACATCCATCTGGTAATTCACGAGATTGCTTAAGGCCGGGCTGGTGGGGGCACCTTGGGGCAATCCATCATTAAGCGTAGTCAACTCGGTCAATCGCCTTGCCGCCTGAGAATTCCAGCCAATGGCGCGAAAATAGTCCTCCACCCGCCGCGCGGTGGTGGTTCCGAAAAAGTCCTTTACATCCAATTTGATAATTAAAGCTTTCCGACAATGGGGTCCGGCGTTGTTCACCACAGACTTTCCTTTGCGGAACGCGGTAGCCGCCGGATGAATCGCCAGTGTTGCCAGAAGTCGGTGAAGTATCGTCCGCTGAAGGTCCGCCAGAGTCTTGTCCGGCACATGCAGTTGCCGCAGACCACCAGACCGTTTGGGAATCTGCTTAGCCGAATAGTGAACCGGCAGATTTGCTAGAGCCGATTCGTCCATTTTCAGGCGTCGGGCCAATTCGCCAAGTGTCAGCGGCCCGTCCGGTTTTCTGTCGCCGCCAAATAGCTTTGAAAAAAAGCCCATCGGAGCACCTTGTGTGGATTATCGTTAAATCCAAATTCAATGGATAGTAAAAAAGGCCGGGTTTTAACACCCGGCCCCTGTGTCTTGCACACCGGTGCGACCGGTGTCGCAGATTCTGGAAACAGAGCCATGAAGGCCCGGCTGACGAAACGTCAGCCTGCGCTCTGCATTGGAGCGCCGCCAAGACACCTGACAAAATGATACCTTCCGGAACCCAGATCGCAAACCGGCCAGCCGGAAGGTGAACCCACGTGGGAGGCGGACGGCGACGAATGGCGTGTCCTAAGGCGTAAATGTGGAGTCGAAGCTGCGGCGAGACGCAAAATCGGCGGAATTCGACCCGTCGGAACGACTCAAGCCTTGATGCCTCTGACAGGATTTCCCGCCGACATGCGTGCGATGTTTCAAGTTCCCGATAGAACAGTACGCCTGAATATCCGCTGAACCACGGCCACCAACAACAGGTCCGCGATAAGACTTTTTGGTTGAAGGAGGCATCAGGCGACAGGCTCCGGATGGAATTATCGGCTATAATCCGGCGTGTTGTGATTGGAGCCGGCGGAATGCCTTACAACCTCGTGATTTTTGATATGGATGGCACGCTTACCCACGATGCTTTGGATTTCGATTCTTTGCGACTGGAACTCGGCCTGACCGAACGCGTGCCGATACTGGAATGGATTGACACGCTGCCTGAGCCTCGCCGCGCCCGGTCCATCGCGGTGCTGGAGCGATATGAAAATATGGCTGCGGAAAAGTCGACACTCCGACCAGGTGCGCGGGATCTGCTATGTCACCTTCGGGGGCGGAATATACGCAGCGCATTATTGACCCGCAACAGCGGTAAAAGCATGAATCGAATTGTGGCGAGATGTGATCTGGCGTTTGACTTGGCTGTTTCGCGCGATCAACCGCCGTTCAAGCCGCATCCGGAGAGCATCGGGATGATCCTGCGAAAACTGAATGCCAAACCGACGGAAACACTGATGGTCGGGGATTATATTTTTGATCTTCAGGCGGCCGCCGCCGCAGGCGTGGAAAGTGTGCTGCTTCTTGATGATCCCCAGGCACCACCAGCTTTCGCCCATCAGGCAACGTTTCATGTTTCCAGGCTGGACCATATTATTGAACTGATTAAATCCCCGGGGCAGTTTCGAGTACCGGTCCAATCGGCGGGCGGGACTCAACGGAGTTTGACATGTTGACTGGAAAAATACGGCCTGAGGATATGAAGCCGTGCCGTTTGGCGTTACCGCTTTTTTTCGCCATGCTGCTTGGCGGTGTGGCCTTATGCCGCGGAAGCAGCGATGCCCAAGGGTATCCCGCGCCGGCCACCCGTACCGCGACGGTTTCCCTTCCTGTGGGGGCAGCCGTCTATAAATGGCTTAAGCGGCTGGACGAACGCGGGCAAACGCTGCATAGTTTTTCGGCGGATATCCGCATGAGCGTGCACCATTTGCGAACCGATGAAAAAGATATCAATATTGGAAAAATCTGGTATCAGACCGTGAAAGGCCGCACACGGTTTGATATCCGTTTCAACATAATGGTGGTGGATGGTGCGATCGCCCGTCGTCATGCGAATCACGATATTGTGTTTGACGGGCGCTGGCTGATTGATCGCGACGGTGCGGCAAAAATCTATCGCAAGGTTCAGGTGGCTCGTCCTGGAACGCATTATAATCCGTTGAAACTTGGTCAGGGGCCAATTCCCATTCCGATCGGGCAAAGTCCGGCGGTGGTGGAAAAACAATTTACGGTCTCGCTTGTGCCGGCCGTGAAAACGGACGCGGGACTCATTCACCTGAAACTGGTTCCGAAAGACCCCAAGGCGTTTACGTTTAAGCGGCTGGAACTTTGGATTGACCCGAAATTGGATCTGCCGGTTCGCATTTTGCGCATTGATCCCGATTCCACACCGACGTTGGCGGTGCTGACCAAAGTGAACGTGAATGCAGCAATGCACCACGATTTCCATGTGCGGCCACCGCCCGCCAACGCCGGATGGACAATTGATATTCAAAAACATTAGACAATCGGTGCCGCGATTCTGTCGGGATATGCCGAACCGGTTGCAGAACGGCTCGCTCCGGGACATTGCGAATCTTCAATGGCCGGTCTGCAGCGGGTGCAGAAACGCCATATGGCGGAAGCGGCTGTCGGCGCGCCCGGATGCTTTTCAGGTTCCTTCTAAAGAATCGGGCAAGTTCCGAACAGGCGGCCCGCCCGATTTACTTGCCTGCCCGTACTCCGGCGGGTAATTTTGCGTTAAGAATCTTCGGCTGATTCGGCTGGTCAGCCGGTATTGAGTATCCGGAATATGCCCGGGTCTGTAAATACCAGGGGCCAGGCATGGCGTATAAATTCGTTCAGCCGCGGGGAAACATGAATTCCGGTTGGAATGTTTCGCGCACCTTGGACCAGATGAGTTGGAGTTTTCATGGCTGTTCCCAATCCTCCGCTGCCAGTTCTGCGTTTTGCCGGATTGCTGGCCTGCTCTGAAGAAGCGCTGACCGCGGCCCGCAAGGAACTGTCCCAGTGGTATGGCCTGATCGACGATATGTCGCCGGTTATCCCCTTCACATTTACCAACTATTATGAAGACCAGATGGGAACTGGACTTTTGCGACAATGGGTCCGGTTTGCCACGCTTTTTGCGCCCGAACAACTCGCCAAGTGCAAGCTCGAAACGAATATGGCCGAAGTGCTGCTGGGCCGCCAGTGTACGCAATCTGTACGCCGTCCGGTGAATGTGGATCCTGGTTACGTCACCCGCTACAAAGTGGTTTTAGCCACCACGAAAGATCACAGCCACCGGGTCTATCTTTCCGAAGGCATTTACGGCGAAGTGACGCTGCATTGGAGCAACAACCAGTGGACCCCCTGGCCATGGACCTACGCCGATTATAAAACGCCGCAGGCAAGCGTATTTTTTGTGCGGGCGCGCGAGTTTTATTTTCAACAGTTACAAAGGACAATTGCGGCACCGGCACGTGCGGGAGTTTGATCGAAAGTTCCGGGCCAAGGCGGCCAATGGACGACTTGGTTGGCGCGCTGTGGAAAGGCGACAATTCCCCGCCAGCGGACAGCGGCGGCCGAAATTGCAACAGGAGTTTTGATGCTGGCGGTTGCCACAGGGTTGCTGATAAGTGCCTTTCTGCTGAGCTTGGCGGGTACCTGGCTGGCGCGCCGTTTTGCCGGAAAACTCGGGATGATTGATCAGCCGGGAGAGCGAAAAGTTCATCTGTCGGCCAAACCTCGGAACGGCGGCATGGCCATATTCTGGGCGATTACCCTGCCACTGCTTTCGGGTGTGGCAATTGTGAAACCTTTATCGCAAAAGCCTTTTGTAAACTGGGTTCCAGCATCTTTAAAAATTCATCTGCCCGGACTGGTGGCGCATCGTGGACTGGCGCTGCTGCTGATTGGCTGCACGCTGGCCATTCATCTGCTGGGCCTGGCGGACGATCGCCGTGCACTGGGGCCGAAGGCCAAATTATTCTGGCAATTTTTGATTGCCGCAGCGCTGGTCGTCGGCGGTGAATTTTTGCATACTGGCGGTTTTCGGGTGCTGACGCTGCTGGATCATAAAATGACCGGCGGTGTATTTGTGTCGGGGCTGATCAGCGCATTCTGGCTGGTTCTGCTGACCAACGCGTTTAATTTTATGGACAATATGGACGGTCTTTCGGCGGGCGTCGCGGGCATTTGCGCGCTGATGTTCTTTATTGCCGCCATTCAAAGCCATCAGTGGTTTATCTGCGGCATGCTGCTTTTGTACATGGGTGCGGTACTGGGATTTCTCTGTTTTAACTTTCCGCCGTCCAGCATTTTTATGGGCGATGGGGGAAGCATGGTGCTGGGCTTTTTTCTTGCCGCACTTACCATTCGAACCACCTATTACACCACACCTGGCCGATGGTACAGCCTGTTTATGCCGCTGGTTGTGACGGCGGTGCCGATTTACGATCTGGTAGTGGTCAGCCTGGTGCGGGTAGGGCGCGGGCGCAGCCCCATGGCCGGGGACACGAATCATTTTTCCCATCGGCTGACGCGCCACGGATTTTCGCAGCGCGGGGCCGTGCTCGTTATTTATGCCGTTACCCTGGCCAGTGGTCTTTCCGCACCGCTGCTTGCCACCGCGACCAACACCATGGCGGTGCTGATTGCAGCGCAGTGCGCGAGCATTCTGCTGATTGTCGGCATTCTTGAACGTGTGGGAGACCACACGAAATGAAGAGCAATGACCGGGCAGGCAGCGAAGCGAATCCAATGTCGGGCAGATCGGCAAACCGGCGGGCCGATTGCGCCGGCACTGCGGTATGGAAAGCCGCCACATGCTGGGTCGTGCTGGTGGGCTTGCTGCTGATTCTGTGCATCCGCCTGACCACCAATGAACCGATTGAGGATGGCGCATTTTCCGGTTCCGGGGCCGCCATCGGCGCGGTAACCCGCGGGCTTTATTCCAGTCCCGGACCGCGGGATATTCTGACGATGGCGGTTTGTGCTTTTTGCTTGGCGGTAGCGGGATTTGCGGCCGCCGAAAAAATGGCGCGGGAAAGCTATGGCGGCTGGCGGGCATATTCCTGCTGACAGGCTGCTGCACGCTTTCGGCATTACATGCCTCCAATCGATTCGCTGCAATAACCGGCGTTTTTGATATGGTCATGGGAATGATCAGCGGTTGGGCCATTGCGGTGGTATGCAGTACCGACCGGCGGCGGCAATTTGTCATCAGTGTGCTGGTGGCTCTGCTGGCGGTCATATGCGCGAAGTGCTTTTACGAAAAATATTTTGAATTGCCCGCGACATTGCATTACTTTCTGCACCATAAAGAGGCGTTTTTCCGGCAAATGGGCTGGGGGCCGGGCAACCCGAACATTCTGCTTTTTCAAAGTCGTGTGAAGGCCGGGGCGGTGACCGGCTTCCTTAATTTAAGCGATGGTTTGGCCGAGGTACTGTTGCCCTTAAGCCTTATTTGTCTGCCAATGGCGTTGTTTTTGTTTTCTCAGCGGCGGAAAGTAGCAGAGTCGTCCGCCGGAAATGTGGCACGCGGCAAGTACGCACAAAGAAAAGATACAACCAATAGTGACAATGAAATTCCGCCGGCTGTTATTCCGGGTGCTCCGCTGTGTATCCTATTTATTCTTTCCTTGGTTGTGCTGGTGTTTACGCTTTCCAAGGGCGGCATGGCATCGGAAGTAATCTGTCTTGTAGCGCTGGGCGTCGGCTGGGTTTACCGTGAATCATTGGGGCGCTGGCGCTGGTCGGCCGCAGCCGCGGTTCTGGCGATGGCGCTGGTTTTGGCCGGAAGTATCATAGGTTGGGGAATACTCCGGCACGGGCTGCCGACCAAGGACCTGCTGTATCGCTGGCAATACTGGACCGGTGCAGCGCGGATGGTGGAACATCACCCAATGCTGGGAGTAGGGCTTAATAATTTCGGCTACTATTATACGCACTACAAACTGCCCAGCGCGCCGGAAGATGTCAAAGATCCGCACAATCCGCTGGTACGACTGGCCAGCGAAGCGGGGCTGCCGGCGGCGGCTTTATGGGGAATCCTGGCGTTGGCCGCATTTCTGCTGGTTATTGGTAGACCCGTCATGGAGCAAGCCGATACCGCCGCGCGTCGCTATGTTCATCCTGCATTTCTGGCGGTATTTGTATTGGGCTGGTGGATCATTCAGATGGCCCTGACCGCACCGGCAAAGGACAGTCCGGGCGAGGCTAAGTTTCTGCTGCTGATGGCCGGAAGCTTTGCATGCATCGGTTTTCTGGGCATGGTGCTGGCCAACGGGGCTTGGGCATTTCTGAACAGCGAACAGAAGCGGGTGGTTCTGCTGGCACTGGCCCTGGGCGCTGCGGGCATGTGTCTGTACGACCAGATCAACCTGGCGCTGATCACCGGTCCGGTGGCGATGTTGTTTTGGATTTGTCTGGGAGCCGCGCAGCCGGTCGCGGCTGATTCCGCAGGTGAATCGCGACATGCAGTTACCTGGGCACCCCACGCGGCGGCCGCAGGCGCTCTGCGGCACGGTTTGCTTGCGCTGGCCGCACTGACTGCCGCTGCGGCCATTTGTTTTATCTGGCTGCCGGCGGAAACCGGTCGGCTGGCCATGGACCCGCAGCCGTGGCAGCAGGCTTATATGAAGGCGGCGGTAACCCACCGGACGCGCGCCGCCCTGGTGGCGGTGGATCATGTGCTGGCCTGCAAGCCGCGTTCGCAAATCTGGCTGGCCCGCAAGATTGAACTGACAATTGCAATGGGCCGCAATCCGCGGGCAGAGGTGCTCAGACTGTTGTCGATTAACACCACCAATCCGCGGGTGCGGATCGGATACGCAATGACCGCTCGTTCGGGGCTGACGCTGCCGGAGCGGATTGCCCAGTTAAAACTAGCCCTGCAACTGAACAGCGACCTGCCGAAAAAAGAGCTTACACGGCTGAACCCGCGTGAAATTAAGCGGATCAGGGAAGAAATTGCCGTACTGATAGCTCGCGAGCCACCAAGGGTTCCGTAATGGGAAACTGATTTGACCTCTCTGGCCATTCCCGAAGCAATCCACCGGCGCACATTCCCGACTGGCTTTCTGGTGTTATATCGAATGCGGTGGGGGGGTAGTCGACGTGTGCTTTGGTGCCGGTGCGATATTGCACCATGTCTGTTTCAGGCAACGGGCGATTGAATTTCCGCTGTGCCCGCCTGCTGCACCGCCCGGATTCGCTGTTGGAGGGAATCCAGAAAAAAATTGAACTTACGGTCATCCATCGCGCCGGAAATGCGCAGAATATTTCCCGTCCGATAGATGGCCAAGTGCCGCATTTTTTTTCGTCCCGCCTGAACCATGCCCCACAGGTCCAGAATTCCAATAATGGTCATGATTGATCCGATGATCCAGTTGTGATAAGACGCGAAGCTGACGATCGCCGCCAGAGCCAGGCCCATCAGCATGATAAACATGACCAGCAGCGCCAGCACGCGATCGGTTTTCCAGGTCAGCACGAACGCGATCTGGTCATAATAGACACGGCGCACGCGGTCGCGGCCATATTCGCCTTGCAGCGTGGTCAGCACGTCATCCCCAAGGACAATCCGCGTGCGCGTAAACATATTGGAAAAACTGAATTTCAGCGGGTCGGACATACATCTCCCAAATGTTTACCGTCAGGCGGATCCGCGAATCCCTGTGATGACCATATACCATATCATTCCGACGGATGAAAACAGTGACGCTCCTCCTGCCAGCAGGAACACCACCAGAATTGTCCACAGCCGGAGGGAACTGCACTGCGTGCGGAACAGGGCATCGACTTTCCACTGTCGCCGCGCGGCAAACCATTGGAATAATCCATAAGGAAACCAAATCACGGCGGTAAACCAGATGATTCCAGCCAATGGCAGAACCAGATAAAGCAGCAGCGGCGCGATGACGGCGCGATCCGGGCGGTTGAGGTAGCGGTCGAAATTTCCGCCAATCACGGCTTTGCCTGCCGATGATTCCAGAAACTGCACGCTGTAAGTTGAATCGCGCAGCGGCACGCTGCAAAGCGCACAGATAAAATTGCCCGTGCCGGCGCAGGTGTTGACCGCTTTTTTATCCGGATGAAAAGCGCACACGGCGTCCTCGGCAAGGGCCAATTCCGCCCGCACGGTTTCATGCAATACCGGACGAAACACGAACTCATCGGTTTCCAAACCGCATAACGTGCATCGCGACTGCGCCGTGCCGATGGTAACCGGAAGTGACCGCATGATGCCCTTGCAGCCGGCCACAGGACAGGGGGGGCCGCCGGCCGGCGATTGGACGGCGGCAACTGCGGATTGCACAGCAGGCTGATCAGATTGTGACGGGTCAAAATCCGTCGGCGAGGTGGGGGAGGCGGAGATTAAATCCGTTGGCGAAGCCTGCGGCGCTGCTTCCGGGGTGGCCGGTGTAAGGTCTGCCGCTGGCACATTTTCGTCAGTCATGAAATAAAGTCTCATCCTGTTCCGACCAGATGGTTTTATCATAACTTATCCGACGGTGCGTGCAATGCGAACCGTCGCAACCGCGATACCAAATCGAGGGCTGCGCGTATTGTTCGTGATTTGTCCAACCGGTTGCGAAACGGATATTGGCGCTGCGCGGTCAATAGCCGATTGCCGACCTGAAGCGATGCCGGACTTCACGATTACCGGGCCATGGCCGCGGACCCACCGACGCTTGCAGCCTTCGTAAAAATGCGGGCCAGCCCCCGATGGCTCTTAATCAGGCGCAATGTCACATCCGGTGCCGAGTCGGTTTATAATGCTTGCAAGGTCGGCATCGCGGGATGAACTGAAATCTGTCCCATGACGGTTTAAGCGAAGGTGATTCGACATGATTGTGGATTGTTATACAGCCATCTGGCAAAGCCCTGAACAGCTTGGCCCCGACGCGCTGCGCCGGCTGGCGCGGCCGATGGTTTTCGGTTCAGATGAACTTCGTATGCTTCCCAAGGCGGATACGGCCAGCCTGATGTTGTCGGCGGAAAGCGTGGACTGCTGTTTTGTGGTGGGATTCAAAAGTCTGGCGATGAAGGCGGAAATTCCAAACCGGTTTATTGCCGATTATTGCATGGAGCATCCGAATCGGATGTTTGGATTTGCCGGACTGGATCCAACCGATCCGGATGCGCTGGACCAGATTGAATTAATCTCCCGTGAGCCGGGTCTGAAAGGATTGGCTATTGCCCCGGCCGCCCAGGATTTCCATCCGTGCGACACCCGTGCAATGCGAGCTTATGCGCGCGCGGCGAAGTTGAAAATGCCGGTCATTTTTTCGCCGGGAACTTACCTGTCGCAGCAGACCCGTCTGGAATATGCACGTCCGGTCCTGCTGGACGAAATTGCCCGGACACATCCGTCGCTGCACATCATTATTGCCAATATGGGGCGGCCATGGGTGGACGAAACGCTGACGCTGCTGCAAAAGCATGACCACGTTCTGGCGTGCCTGGGCAGCGTGCTGCAGGAGCCTTGGATTGCCTACGATACACTGGTTCGCGCGCACCAGATGCAGGTAACGGATAAACTGCTGTTCGGAAGCAATTTCCCCTTCCATTCAGCGGCAGCCGCCATTGAGACAATTTATAACATTAACGCATTTGCACGGAACGCTGGGCTGCCGCAGGTGCCGCGGGAAAAGCTGCGGCAGATTGTGGAACGTGACACGCCATCGCGCCTGGGCATCGAAGTTGCGGTCGGTCGTGTGCTGGCAAGCGTACCGCGGAACCGCAGAGTCGCGCGGGGAACCTGAATCGCGGGGCGTGGCGATTTAAGGAATTCGTCAGGCTTCGCGGAAGAAGCATTATTGCGAACTGTTCAGACCGATTTCCACTGCGCCGGATGATTGGTTATCAATCCGTAAAGTTCCCGCAAACAGATTTCCTGATACCACCGCCTGGCGCACGGACTTTCCCAATCGCACCTGTGTTCCCGGCTGCTGGAATTCACATCCGTTGATAATCAGGGGCGCCCCGGCCGATTCCACCGCGGCAAACGCCGGATTCCACTGAACTATTGTGCATGCGTTAAATCCGACGGTTCCGCGGCCCGCAAGTTTCGCAATGCCATCAGACGGTCCCCAGAACGAACTGTTTACAAAACGGACCGGCCCGTTGTTGGCCGCCTCCACCACCACCTGCCTTGGCTGCATGCCTCCCAGCGCAAGATGATCAAAAGAAACAAATTCTCCATTGGTAATCAGAAGGCCGGGCGACTGTGATTGTTCAACGCGCACCGCGTGCATTGAAGCATCCGCGCCAATCCCCAGAAAATTCCCATTGCAGGCACCGGTTTTTCCCTGAATAAACCGGTAACCCGTTTTGTAGCCGAATGAAAACGTATTAAGGACATATTCCCAGTCTGAACGCCCGAACACAAATGATTCGCCGTGCCGGTACATAAAGCTTTGAACGGGCCGACTTTGCGACCACCAGGGATTGAAATGCACGTTTTCAATGCGCCCAATATCATAGATATTGTCGACAAATATGCCGATCCGCAGGGGCTGGCCGGTGACATTCCGGATAAAATGCCGATGCGCGGAATCCGCGTTGATTCCTTTCCACGAGTTGAGCAACTCCACATTTTCCACGGTTACATTTTCACCGTTTAATCTGAGTGTCCATGGATACGCGACCGGTGTTTCCAGTGGATTCTGCCCCGGATACCAAATCGCCAGCCCCTGAATGGCTGCATTGGTGGCCAGGGTTATCAGCGGCGGGCCATCTTCTTTGCCGTGACCGCCAATTGCCCGCAGCACGGTGCCCCGGGCCACCGTGCCGGCGAGCTGGTCAGAAGGAAATCCGGTCGCGGCGCGGGAGGTCGGCCCCCGGGCGGTGCCGCACAGCGCGACAGATTCCGGAATGTGCAGGTTGCCACCGAGTGTAAATTCTCCGGCCTGCAGAGCCACCACGCCGCCGCCCAGCCGACTTTGGGTGTCCAGAGCTTTTTGAATGGCTCCGGTGGCATCGTGGCTGCCATCGGCCACCGCTCCAAATTCCGCCGCATTCAAATACGGTCCTGTAAATGCTTTTCGCATATCCGGACCTGCAGCCAACCGCAAGTCCAAGGTTGGCCACGCCCCGGCCATGCCTGCTGCGCCAACTGTTCCCAGAAACCGTCGCCGACTCGATCTATCCATAATTCGAACTCCAGTTTGAAACTGCAAGGAAACAGTTTATCCGCAGATTCGATCTGTCGCCTGAATTCACGCGACAGGCAGGCCGGATGAATCCATCCAGCCGCCCGGTTATAGTTACCTGTCATGAAAAAGCGTGCGCCGCAAAAGCAAGGTCCCGCCCGACGAACCGGTTCGATATCAACCAATCCGGTCAGGACTGACTGGGACCATGTGGGGGAATGGTATGATGAACTGGTCGGCGACCAGGGCAGCGTGCATCATGAACAGGTGATTATTCCCGGAGTGCTGCGATTAATTGATCCGCATCCCGGTAAACGCATTTTAGACATTGCCTGCGGGCAAGGCGTGGCCTGTCGCGCACTGGCGGGCCGCGGGGCCGCGACTGTCGGTATGGACCTGGCCCCATCATTGATTG